>NZ_JBFTRY010000003.1:0-119511 GCF_056399745.1 Dyella sp. 01N36 | reverse complement strand
GGTCAACAGTTACACCGGCCGCATCCGCTTCTTCCCCGATGGCAGTTCCACCGGCGGCCACATCACGCTGCAGCGCGAGCGGCGCCAGTGGCGCGTGAATGTGTCGTGGTTGACCGGTGCCGTCAGCGTCGCCGATGTGAGTGCAAAGCGATGAAGCGGCATGCGCGCGGCTTCAGCCTGCTGGAGGTGATCTCCGCCATCCTGCTGCTGGCGATTGCCTTTGCCGCGCTGCTGCATGTGGCAGGCGCTTCACTGCATCTCGCCGACCAATCAGGGCAGGTCAGCCGGGCCGATATGTGGGCGCAGGCGAAGCTCGATGCCTTGGGCGTGGCCGAACCGCTGGCCGCCGGCGAAAGCGATGGCGACTTTGGAACGGACTATCGCTGGCACCTGCGCGTCGCCCCCTGGCAGGACGACGATCCGCCAGCGGGAAGTCCACTCACCCTGTATCGCGTCGACCTTGACGTGCAATGGGGGTCGCAGCGTCGTCCGCACGTCATCCACTACACCACGCTGCGGTCCATCGACAACGGCGTAGCCTCCGCACGGAGCACGCGATGAAGCGCACGCGTGGCTTCAGCCTGCTGGAAGTGCTCAGTGCACTTGCCTTGCTCAGCATCCTGCTGGTGGGCGTGCTGTCCGGCATACGCACCGCCACCCATATGGTCAGCGCCGGCTCGCGGGCGATGGAGAAGGTGGACGAGGCCCGCTCCATACAGCGCTTCATTCGCCACGACCTGCTTCAGGCCCGCGCCATCCCGTGGAAAGTAGATGGCAAGGGCGTGCCCATCGTGTTCGAAGGCGACGAGCATCGTCTTCAGTTTGTCGGTCCATTGCCTGGCTATCTCGATCGCAATGGCCCTCAATTGCAGACCCTGGCGATGGTCAAGGATGGCAGCGGCACCTTAAAGATCGAACTCAGCAGCGACGGCATGAGCCCGACAGGCGCGTCGCATGGCATTGGGTTCACCCCGGAGCCCCTGGCCGATGGCATCAGCCAGGGGCGCTTTCGCTACTACGGCCGAGCGGACGACAAATCGCCCCGCGAATGGCGCGGTCAATGGCATATCCCGGGCCGCATGCCCGACCTGGTCAGCATCGAACTGGAGCGCGGCGACAAGGATGGGACCTGGCTACTCGTGCAGGCACCGATCCGCCAGAGCCCCGACGCCCTGAACAGTCGCGCACTGGCCCGACTGTTGCCCAACGCAACGCAATATTGATGGCACAAAAATGTCGTCTTGCGCTGCAATGCTTGGCCCTCTGCACGACGCAAAGTCGAGTGCCCACGGGAGGACAAGGATGCCCGCAGGTCGGTCAGGTCGCTTCAAGCATCGCGAGCACGGCATCGCCTTGCTGGTCGTGCTATGGGCGTGCACCTTGCTGGCGATCCTGCTCGGCGGCTTCGCCACGCTGGCGCGCACGGAAGCGACGCAGACACGCTACCTGGCCACGCGCGCGCAATTGCGCTATCTCGCCGAAGCGGGCGTCATGCGTGCGGTCGCGGAAATCACCGCCAAGAACGGCGGGCGATGGGTGGGCGACGGTCGCCCTTATGGAATGAGCATCGATGGGCAGCAGGTCGATATCCGCATCGTGGATGATCTGGGCAAGATCGATATCAACGCGGCGGATCCTGCCGTACTGAAGAATCTGTTTATCGCGGCAGGCCTTGATGCGGTCGCTGCATCGACGCTGGCTGACAACGTGCGCGAATCGCGCGATCCCTCCGGTGCCTTCAATCGGGAAGAGGGTACACAGCGCTATGCGCAGGCTGGCCTGACACAGGGCCCTCGCTATAGCCAGTTCAATATGCCCGACGAAATCCAGTCGGTGCTGGGCATGACGCCCGCTCTGTACCGAAAAATTGCGCCGGTGCTGACCGTCTGGTCGCATCGCCAAACACCGGCGGCGGCCTTTGCACCCACCCTGGCGCTGGCAGCTCTGCCTGGCATGGATACAGCATCGGCCACGCGATTTATCTCCCTGAGAGGCTCCTTGAACACAAGGATGCCGCTGCCGATGCTGCCCAATGGCATGCCCATGGGACCCACTCGCGGCGGTACGGTAAGAACCATCGTCGCGTCGGCATCGTCGTCCGACGGCACCATCTCACGTGTCAGCGCCACGATACGGCTTGAACGCCTGCCGGGTCGCGGTAGCTACACCGTGCTTCGCTGGCAAGAGGATGCTGTCGAATGAATGCCTCCATACAGGCCTTGCGCAGCACGGTTGTGCAGTTCTGGCAACGCTCTCCGGCGTCCCCGCTGTGGCGTTGGTGGCTGGGGGAATTAGAGTCGCTGCTACCGCGTCCGTTGTTGCAGGCATTTACCAGCGGTATCGAGTGGCACGTCATTGAATGGATGGATGGGGAGTGGCAACTGCGCGCCATGCATGCTTCGGCACCGTTGGCGCGCTGGAGCGACGCGCTGTCGATCGAGCAGCAACAGGCGTTGATCAAAGATGCACTCGCTAGTGTGTCGCATGACGCGCTGCGCCTGGCCTTCCTCGTCCCCGACGCATGGGTCTTGCGCCGCCACATGGGCTTTCCGGCAGCCGCACGCGATCAATTGAAACAGGTAGCTGCCTTCGAGATCGATCGACAGACGCCGTTTCGTGCTGCGCAGGTCTTCCATGACATCGGTCCCGTCACGGTGACAGCCAACGGTACGCAGCTGCAGACCGAGCTGGTGACCGTTCCGCGTTCCCTGATCGATCCCTTGCTGGCGAGATTACGCGAGATCGGCGTCGTGCTGGATGCGATGGATGTTGGCGTCAACGGCGCGCGTCTTGGCGTGAACCTGCTGCCCGCCAGCGACAAACCACGACGCATCAACCGCCGGTTTCGCCTGAATCTCGGCCTGATGGCCGGTGCACTTCTGCTGCTCATCCTCTCCATGCTGCAGTGGGTACACAACCGCGAATCCGCGCTGGATGTCATGCGAAGCGAAGTAGATCGCATGAAGACCGAGGTGCAGGCGGTTAGCGCATTGCGTCAGACCTTGCAGGACCACGCTGGCGCCACCGGATTCCTGGCTCAACGCAAAAGGAATGGTGCGACTGCGTTGTCGATCCTGCAGGACCTATCTGCGCGACTTCCGCAAAATGCCTGGCTGGAGCGCCTCAGCATCGATCACGGCGGCCAGATCGGCATGCAAGGGCAGGGCACGCAAGCAGCGTCGTTGCTGGAAGCACTGAAGGGATCGACATCGCTTGCTGAGCCAGCCTTCCAGGGATCGATACAGAAGGACCCGTCCACCGGCAAGGAACGTTTCTTCATGGTGGCGCAGCTGCGCAAGCCCAACGATGCCAAGCCCAAGGCCCCGGCGGCTGCCGGGAGCGCGCCATGAAGCTGACCACGCTCAAGCCGCGCGAAAGCCGCATCGCGGCGGTGCTGTTGCTGCTGGTCGTGTTGGTGGTCGCGTACTTCGCGCTGCTGCACTGGTGGTTCGTCGCGCCGCTGCAATCGATCCACGCGGAGATGGACGACCTGCGCGACACGCATGCGCGCTATGCCGCCGCCATCGCCGAGAAGCCGCAGCTGCAGCAACGCATCGCCGCGATGGGCGCAGGGCAGGCCGCCAGTCACGCCTTCCTGCCGGAAGATGATCCGAACGCCGCCGCTGCCGGTTTGATGCAGCGCGTGGTCGATGCGGTGGCCGCGCATCCGCAGGGCGGTTCGTGCGATGTCACGCAGAAAATGCCGGTGACCAATCCACCCGCCGCGCCGGACGAGCCGTATCGCAAGGTGGCGGTGAGCATCACCCTGCGCTGCGATGTGCAGCCGCTGGCCGAAACGCTGCACGATCTGGAGCAGGGCACGCCGTACCTGTTCGTCGATGACCTGAGCATCTACCGCAATCCGGTGGCGGCGATGCAGCAAGCCGCGGCGCCGTTGGAAGTGCAATTCACCTTGTCCGGCTATGTGCGCCAGCCACGCGCGACGAACGGCGACACGCAGGGAGCCGCGCCATGAACGCCGCCGCCCAACGTCGCCTGACGCCTGTGCTCGGCACGGTGGCCGTGCTGTTCGGTGCGCTGCTGCTGGTCTTGCTGGCCGGTGTGGGACGCGGCGTGTCCTGGGGCGCCCAGCGCCCGGCGGCGCCTCTGCCACCGACGCACGACCAGGGCCTGCCGCCGCCCGTGCCACTGGCGCAGTTCTCCGCCGTGTGGACACAGCCGCTCTTCAGCAACGACCGCAAACCGACGATGCATGCCGCCGCCGGTGGCGCGAGCCTGGGCGACATGCAGCTCACCGGCATCATCCTCACCCCGCCGCTGCACATGGCTTTGCTGCGCGACAAGAGCGGCGAGCACGAAGTGCGCGTGCGCCAGGGGGATGCGCTGCCCGATGGCAGCTGGCGCCTGGTCGATCTGAAGCCGCGCTCGGCCGTGTTCGAATCGGGCACTGGCCGCACCGAACTGCAATTGCCGGCCGGTGCGCCGATCGACATGCCCAAGGCCGACGGCAATGCGCCGCCGGCCCCGCCACCGCAACCGGGCATGGCCGTCGGCCCGGTGCCGGCACCGCAAAGCGGACCGATGTTCAATACCGCCAACCCAACGAATACGCCCAATCCTGCCTTGCAGTCGCCCAACGGGGTGGACGCGCAGGCCGACCGTATTCGTCTGTTGAAAGAAGCCATCCAGAAGCGCCGCGCCCAACAGCAGGCGGCGCCCCCCCAGGGAGCCCATTAAAGCCATGTCCATCCAGCGCACGCCGCGGTTGACCCGCATCAGTACGCTCACCCTGGCCCTGTGGCTGGCCGGTTGTCAGACGCTGCCGCCGCCCCGGAGCGACGACGGCGCGTTGCAGCGCGAGGCCATGGCCGGCACCGAGAAGCCGGTGCCCCCACCGTTACCGTTGAACACACGCAACACCACGCCCGATCAGGGTGTCACACCCAAGCCGCAACTGAGCGAAGGCAGCGGCCAGTTTGTGCGCGCCACCGGACTCAGCCAGCCGCGCAAGGCGGCCAGCGGCGACGGTGCGGTGACCTTCAACTTCGAGAACCAGCCGGTGCAGGCGGTGGTGAAGGCCATCCTCGGCGACCTGCTCAAGCAGAACTACACCATCGTGCCGGGCGTGCAGGGCAATGTGTCCTTCTCCACCTCCGAACCGGTGGACAGCAGCCAGGCGATTCCGATTCTGGAAACGCTGCTGTCGTGGACCAACAACGCGCTGGTGATGCGTGACGGCCAATACGTGGTGATGCCGGCCAAAGATGCCGTGGGCGGCAACCTCGTGCCCAGCCTCAATGCCGTGGCACCGCAAGGTGGCCTGCAGGCGCGCTTGTTCCCATTGCGCTTCATCTCGGCTACCGAGATGCAGAAACTGATCAAGCCGTTTGCGCGAACTGACGCGGTGCTGTTGGCCGATCCCTCGCGCAACGTCATCGTGCTCTCCGGCACCACGGCGGAGCTGGACAACTACCAGCGCACCATCCACACCTTCGACGTGGACTGGCTGCGGGGCATGTCGGTGGGCGTGTTCAGCCTGCAACACGCCAACGTGAGCGAACTGGGTGGGCAGCTCGATCAGATGTTCGGGCCCAAGGGCGACACGCCACTGGCCGGCATGGTGCGCTTCCTGCCGATCGAACGCACCAACGCCATCGTGGTGATCAGCAGCCAGCCGCAGTATCTGCAGGAAGTGGGTGACTGGATCACCCGGATCGATCGCGGCGGCGGCAATGAGCCGGAGTTGTTTGTCTACGACGTGCGCAACCTCAAGGCGTCGGATCTGGCGCAGTACCTCGGGCAGATCTATACCCGCGGCAACGGCGGCGGCAACGATGCCGGCAAGGTCGGGCCGGGCCTCACCGGCTCCACGTTGGGCACCGACAACGCCAGCGGCAATGCCAGCGGCATGGGCAGCACGGCGGGCAGCTTCGGCAGTTCGCCCAGCGTCAATGGCGTGGGCGGAGGGTTTGGTAACGCCGGTGGCTTTGGCGGCACGGGAACGACGGGTACGACCGGCACCACGGGCGGCTTCGGTACGACGGGAACGGGCACGGGCGGTGGTTTCGGAAGCACGGGCGGCAGTGCCGCCGGCGGCATGTCCTCCTTCGGTTCCAGCAACAATGCCAGCGGCAACAACAGCGCCGGGCAACAGTACGTCTCCGAGGACGGTTCCATCCGCATCGGCTCGGTCGACTCCAACAACCAGCTGATGGTGCGTGCGCGACCGTCGCAGTGGAAGGAGATCGAAGAAGCCATCAAGCGCCTCGACAACGTGCCGCTGCAGGTGCAGATCGAGATGCGCATCCTTGAGGTGGATCTCACGGGGCAGCTGGAGTTTGGCGTGCAGTGGTATCTGCAGGGCCTGGCCGGCAGCACGCCCAGCTATGACAGCAACGGCAACGTCAACGGCGCGACCAATATTCCGCCAGGCGCGCATCGTCAGATATCGCTGGGTTCGGGTGGCAACCAATACGCAGGCGAGCCGCTCTTTTATTCTTTCCTGAGCACCAACGGCAAGTTCCAGGTGGCCATTCGCGCCCTGGAAACCAATGGCAACACCAAAACCTTGTCGGCGCCCTCGCTGGTCGTGCTCAACAATCAAGTCGCACACATCCAGGTCGGCGATCAGGTGCCGATCAATCAGACGTCCATCGTGACCGGCCTCAACACCACCGGATCGACGGCCAGCAGCGTGAGCTATATTCCGACGGGCGTCATTCTTGACGTGCAGCCGCGCGTGAATCCCGGCGGGCTGGTGTATCTGAATGTGCAGCAGCAGGTGAGCAACACGACCGGCTCAGCCAACTCGCAAGGCAACTTCACCATCCAGCAACGCGCCGTGGGTACGCAAATCGCCGTACAAAGCGGCCAGACTGTTCTGCTCGGCGGCCTGATCCAGCAAAACGAGAACAGCACGGATACCGGCATCCCCGGTCTCAATCGGGTGCCAATCATTGGTCGGCTGTTTGGCACAACCAATCACAACCGCAACCGCACCGAACTCATCGTGCTGATCACGCCGCGCGTGATCACCAGCAGTGAAGAAGCCAAGCAGGTGACGGACGAATACCAGCGCAAGTTTGAATCGCTGGCGCCGTTGCGGGCGACGGGTACTGCAGCGGGCGGGGCGGCAGCGCCCAGTCCTGGCGCGGGGGCGGCGAGTACGACGGCGCATCCGTAAACGGGTTTCTCTCTTTCCTGCGGGCGGCCTGAAAATGCCGCCCGGCGTTTTGCAGGCCTGGCACACCTCTTGTAGGAGCGCACTTGTGCGCGACCAGCCTACGGAGCGGAGCGCCGCAGCGTTGCGGTCGCGCACAAGTGCGCTCCTACAGTGGATGGCACCGGCTTCGGGTCGTGGATCAACGGCTGCAGACCGCCATTTGTGGGAGCGCACCCTGTGCGCGACAGACCTACGGAGCGGTACACCCATGCGCGGCTGTCGCGCACAGGGTGCGCTCCCACAGACAAGCGGGTGCGCCCGGTTTTGACTGTGTCATTCCAACACCGTCATGCATCGCAAACGCGCGAACAGGCAAAAGCCACCCACGCGACGCCAATCCGCACCCCGCTATCATCCCCTGATGAACACCGTCTCATCCTTTCCCATCACCCCCCTCCTGCCCGAGATCACAAGCTCCCTCGCGGCACATCCGCGCCTCGTGCTCGAAGCGCCGCCCGGGGCCGGCAAGACCACCCAGGTGCCATTGGCGCTGCTCGATCAACCTTGGCTCGCCGACGGCAAAATCCTGATGCTCGAACCGCGCCGCATCGCTGCGCGGGCGGCGGCGCAGTTCATGGCCAGGCAGCTGGGTGAGGAGGTGGGGCAGACGGTGGGGTATCGGATTCGCTTCGAGGCGAAGGTCAGCGCGGCTACGCGTGTTGAAGTGGTGACCGAAGGCATCCTCACGCGGATGATCCAGGACGATCCCGAGCTCACCGGCATCGGTGCGATCCTGTTCGACGAATTCCATGAGCGGCATCTCGCCGGGGATCTGGGTGCCGCGTTTGCGTTGGACATACAGGGCACCTTGCGTCCGGCGCTGCGACTGGTGGTGATGTCCGCCACGCTCGATGGCGAGCGCATCGCGCAGTGGCTCGATGCGCCGCGGATCAGCAGTCCGGGTCGCAGTTTTCCCGTGCGGGTCGAATATCCCGCCGCTCGCGCGCAGGAGACCACCGAGCATCAGCTGGCGCGTGTGGTGCGTCAGGCCCTGGAGGAAAACCCCGGCGACGTGCTGGCGTTTCTGCCCGGCCGTCGCGAGATCGCGCGCACGCAGGCTGTGCTGGCATCGTCACTGGACGAGAACATCGACATCGTGGCCTTGCATGGCGAACTGTCGATGGCCGAACAGCAGGCCGCGTTGAGTCCGGCGGAGCCCGGTACGCGGCGTGTGGTGCTCGCCACCAATGTTGCCGAATCCAGTGTCACGCTGCCGGGCATCCGTGCGGTGGTGGACAGCGGGCTGGCGCGCGAGCCGCGCTTCGATCCCAACTCCGGCTTCACGCGGTTGGAGACGGTGAATGTCTCGCAGGCTTCGGCCGATCAGCGTGCCGGTCGTGCCGGTCGCGTCGCCGAAGGGACGGCGTACCGCCTGTGGCCGCAAAGCAAACGACTGGATCCGTCGCGCACGGCCGAGATGGCGCAAGCCGAGTTGTCGGGGCTTGCCTTGGAACTCGCCGCATGGGGCATCACCGCGAACAGCGGCAACACGCTGCCCTGGCTCGATGCGCCGCCCTCGGGTGCCTTGGCGCAGGCGCGTGAGTTGCTCGTGCAGCTGACTGCGTTGACGGCAGATGGGCGCATCACCGCGCTCGGTCGCCAGATGCTCGAACTCGGCGCCACGCCACGGCTGGGTGCGGCGGCCTTGCGCGCCGAGCCTGAATTGCGCGCGCTGGTCGCCGATCTGCTTGCCTTGATGGAAGCGCGCTCGCCCCTGCGCGGTGAGCAGGCGCGCAGCGATGACTTCCGTGCCCGCGTGAGCGCGCTTCATGTGTGGCGCGATCGTCACACCGCGGGCGCGCGCGGTGGTGCGGACGCCGGTGCGCTTGCGGCCATCGAGCTGGCGAGCAAAGGTTGGCGTCGTCGCCTGGACATGCGTTCGGCGGCAAGCGGTGTGCCGGACAGCCATGCCGTGGGCGATTTGCTCTTGCATGCGTTCCCGGATCGCGTGGCGCGCCGCGACGACAACAACCCGCTGCGTTACACGCTAGCCAATGGTCGTGGTGCGCGCCTGCACGAGAATACTGCGCTGCACGGCGAGCCGTGGCTGGTGGCGCTGGACCTGCGCTTCGAGGCGCGGGACAGCCTGATTCTCGCGGCCGCGCCGATCGATTACCGCGTGCTGGAGCGGGACTACCCGGCGCAGTTCAAACGCGAACGCGCCTTGCGCTGGAACGACGAACGCAACGCGGTGGAAGCCTTCGACGAACACCGCTTCGCCAACATCGTGCTGGAACGACGCAGCGTGCCGGTGAAGCCTGAAGACGCGCTGCCGGCATTGCTCGCCGCGGTGCGGGCGAAAGGCATCGATACCTTGCCGTGGAGCGATAACGCCAGACGCTTGCGCGCACGCATGCAGGCTTTGCGTGGATGGGTGCCGGAACTGGGTCTGCCCGATATCTCGGATACGGCGCTGCTGGATACTTTGGAAGACTGGCTCGCCCCGTATCTCAACGGCAAGCGTCGCCTCGACGCCTTGAGCGCGGAAAAACTCTCGCAGGCGCTAGGCTCTTTGTTCGATTACGAGCAACGCCGCCAGCTTGATGCGCAGGTTCCGGAAAGCCTGACTGTGCCCAGCGGCATGACGCGTCGCCTCGAATACGCCGAAGGCGAAGCGCCGGTGCTGGCAGTGAAGCTGCAGGAATTGTTCGGACTGGCTGACACGCCGCGCGTGGCGAACGGACGCATTCCCGTCACGTTGCACCTGCTCTCGCCCGCGGGTCGCCCGATCCAGGTCACGCAGGATCTCAAGGGCTTCTGGGAGCGCACCTACCCTGAGGTGAAGAAGGAATTGAAGGGACGCTACCCGCGTCATCCCTGGCCGGATGATCCGTGGACGGCCGCGCCGACGCATCGGGCCAAGCCGCGCGGCACCTGATAAAAAAGGCTGCCGACCTTTCGGTGCGGCAGCCTTGGTCAGACGCAGCTTTCAACTAAAGATCAGCGGCCGATCTCGCGCAGCCGCTTGCCGCTCATCAGGTTGCGCTCGATCTGCTCCAGCGTCACGCCCTTGGTCTCCGGCACCAGCCAGAACGTCACCAGGATGAATACCGCGTTGAGCGCGGCATACAACCAGAACGTGTGTGCATTGCCGATGCCGTTGAGCAGGCTCAGGAAGGTGAAGCCCACGATCATGTTGCAGATCCAGTTGGTGAAGGTGGAGCAGGCGATGCCGAAGTCGCGGCCCTTGAGCGGCTGGATCTCCGAGCACAGCGTCCACACCAGCGGGCCGGCGGACATGGCAAAACCCACGATGAAGATCAGCAGCATCGTCACCGTGAAGATCTGCGCACCATGGTCGTGGATGCCGTTGTTCATCATCGTACCCACGACACCCAGGCCTACGGCCATCACGGCAAAGCCGGTGTAGAGGATGGGCTTGCGGCCCCAGCGGTCGATCAGCGCGATGGCGATGAAGGTGGCCAGCACATTGGTGAGGCCGACCAGCGCGGTAAACCACATCTGCGCCGAGGTGTCGTAGCCCATTTCCTTGAAGATGCGCGGCGCGTAATACATCACCACGTTCATGCCGGTGAACTGCTGCATCAGCTGCAGCAGCACGCCCAGCCACACCGAGCGACGGAAGTTGCGGTTGTCCTTGAACAGATGCCAGCCGCGTTGCGGGGTCTTGAGCTGCTCTTCGATATCAGCGGCCTCGCGCGCCACCACGACGCTGTCGCCGCGCAGGCGCTGCAGCACTTCGATCGCCTCGTCGCGGCGACCGCGCATCATCAGCCAGCGCGGACTATCCGGCAGGAACATCACGCCGAGCAGGAACAGCACGCCGGGAATCGCGATGATGCCGAGCATCCAGCGCCAGGCGCCGTTGTAGCTCAATGCGGTGTCCGAGAGAAACGCCACCAGGATGCCGATGGTGATCATCAGCTGATAGGTGGAAATCATCGCGCCGCGGATGCGCTCCGGCGCCACTTCGGCCAGATAAAGCGGTGCAGTGAACGTCGCCAGGCCAATCGCCAGGCCGAGCACCACGCGCGCGGCGATCAGCGTTTCCGGCGACCACGCGCCGCCCGACAGCAGCGAACCGAGGATAAACAACACGGCACCGAGGATCAGCGAGCGCTTGCGGCCCAGCGTGGCCGACAACCAGCCGGCGCCTACCGCACCGACGGCTGCGCCGAACATCATCGAGCTCACGATCCATTCGATCATGTGGTCGCTGACTTTGTATTCGGCCTGGATGAATTGCGTGGCACCGGAAATCACGCCGATGTCCAGGCCGAACATGAGGCCCGCCAACGCGGCGAGCACACAGGTGAAGATGATGGTGACCTTGGCTTGCGCCGAGGCTGGCGAGATGACTTGGGCATTCATGGAAAAACTCCCCCGCTGGCGATAGTGGTGCCTCTAATGGGCTGGTGTGCTTGAGCCGCGGTCCCTAGGCGGCAGCGATGACGTGTGGCGGCGGCCCGGCGAAACGCGGTTCGGGCAAGCCACGAAAACCTGCATCGGCGACGAACAACGCGCCGGCATAGGGTTGAGCAGCGAGCGCGGCCTCGTCGAGACCGTCGCGCGCACTGGTGATGTACAGCGTCGAAAAATCCGTGCCGGCGAAGGCCGGTTTGGTGGGCTGCGATGCAGGCACGTCGATGATGCGGTCGAGCTGGCCCGCCGGCGTGTAGCGCACCACGCGGCCCAATCCCCATTGGGCGTTCCACAGGCCGCCGTCGCGATCGATGGCTGAACCATCGGGTTCGCCGCGTGCATCGTCCAGCGTCACGAAGTGGCGCACGTTGGATACCTGATCGCCGTAATCGCAGCACTGGATGGTGCGCGTGGGCGAATCGCAGAAATACATCGTGCCGCCATCCGCACTGAACGCGATGCTGTTGCTGATCGCCACGCCCGGCAAGGGCAGGCGCTCCAGCGACAAGTCATGATTGAGACGATAGAAACCACCCACCGGTTTCTTTGGCCCACTTGCGGGCTCATGCAATGTGCCGAACACAAAGCGGCCCTGGCGATCGCAGCCACCGTCGTTGAGTCGGGTGGGCAGTTCGGCTTCCACGTCGGTGATGCCAACGAACGTGTGTGTGGATGGATGAAAGAACGCCAGACGCGATGCCAACCCCAGCAGCAGCCAGCCGTCCGCTTCGCACAGCGCAAAACTGCCGAGGCGCTCGGGCATGCTCCACTGGTGAAGTGCACCGTCGTGCGGGCGGTAGCGCCACAGCGTACTGGCGTGGATATCGGTCCAGTACAGCACCTGGCCGCGATCGCACCAGGTGACGCCTTCGCCCAGCGTGTTGTGCACCTGCATGGCGACAGCGGCGCGGATGTTCATACCCAGCCACCGTCGACGATGAAGTCCTGGCCGGTGCACATGCGGCTGTCGTCGGCGGCGAGGAAAAGCGCCGCACGTGCCAGATCGTCGGCCATCAGATAGCCGGGCAGGCACTGCACGCGGGCAATCTCCGCTTCGCCTTCGGCATCAAGCCACAGGCGACGCTGCTTCTCGGTGATCACCCAGCCGGGCACCAGCACATTGATGCGGATGCGGTCGCGGCCCAGCTCCCGAGCGAGGCCATTGACCAGGCCGTGTACCGCGGATTTCGCCATCGCATACATCGGATAGCCGGCGTTCTTCTTCATCCAGCCGGTGGAACCCAGGCAGATCACCGACCCGCCGCCCAGCGAACGCATGTCGTCGCGCACGGCCTGCGTGGCGAAATATTGATGGCGAAGATTGATCGCCATGTTCTGCTCGAACTCGGCTGCCGTCGTGCTGCCGAATTCGTGGCGTACGTCGTTGGCCGCATTGTTCACCAGCACGCCGATGGGGCCGTGCACTTCACGCGCCGTCGCGATGGCGGCTTCCAGCGCGTCGAGCTGGGTGACGTCGCAACGTACGAACAAAGGGCGATGTGCGCTGGCGGCGAGACCTTCCACAAGTTGCTCGCCATTGGCCTGATCGATATCGATGAACGACACCCGCGCGCCCTGTTTCGCGAAATGCTCCACGAAGGCCGCGCCGATGCCGGTGGCGCCGCCCGAGATGAACACGTGGCGGTCGATCAGGCTGGGATAGCTCGCGTACGCCATGCTTACCACTCCGCCACGCTGCCGTCGGCATGGCGCCAGATCGGATTGCGCCAGCGGTGACCCACGGCGGCGCGCTCGGCCACGTAGGCTTCGTTGACCTCGATGCCCAGGCCGGGTCCATTCGGAATGGCGACGAAACCATCCTCGTAGGCAAACACGCTGCGATCCTTCACATAGTCGAGCAGATCGTTGCCGGCGTTGTAGTGGATGCCCAGGCTCTGTTCCTGGATGAAGGCGTTGTGGCACACCGCATCGAGCTGAAGATTCGCAGCAAGCGCGATCGGGCCGAGCGGGCAGTGCAGCGCCAGTGCCACGTCATACGCTTCGGCCATGGCGGCGATCTTGCGCGTTTCGGTGATGCCGCCCGAGTGCGAGGGATCGGGCTGGATGATGTCCACGCCGCCCATCTGCAGCACGCGCTTGAAGTCGTAGCGCGTGTACAGGCGCTCGCCCAGCGCGATCGGCGCCGGCGAAATCGCGGCCAGTTCCGGCAGCGCTTCGAGGTGATCGGACAGCACCGGCTCCTCGATGAACATCAGCTTGAACGGGGCGAGTTCACGCATCAGCACCTTGGCCATCGGTTTGTGCACGCGGCCATGGAAATCCAGGCCGATGCCAATATGCGGGCCCACCGCGTCGCGGATCGCCTGCACGTTCTCGATCACCAGCTCGACCTTGTCGTAGGTGTCGACGTATTGCAGTTCTTCGGTGGCATTCATCTTCACCGCGGTGAAGCCACGCGCCACGGCTTCCTTCGCGGCACGCGCCGTGTCGGCCGGGCGGTCGCCGCCGATCCACGAGTACACGCGAATGCGATCGCGCACCGGGCCGCCCAGCAGCTGATGCACGGGCTGGTTCAGATCCTTGCCCTTGATGTCCCACAGCGCCTGGTCGATGCCGGCGATGGCGCTCATCAGCACCGGGCCACCGCGGTAGAAGCCGCCGCGATACATCACATTCCACAGGTCTTCGATATGACGCGGGTCCTTGCCGATCAGGTAGTCGGACAACTCATCCACGGCCGCAGCGACAGTGTGTGCACGCCCTTCGACGATGGGCTCACCCCAGCCGACGATGCCCGCATCGGTCTCGATGCGCAGGAACAGCCAGCGCGGGGGAACCAGGAAGGTGGTGAGGCGGGTGATCTTCATGCATGCGATCCTTGTGCATCAGAGTGGCTGCGCCAGGCGTCGGCGAACGCGCGTGCGCGCGCCGCGACATCGCTGGCCGGACGGCCGGGAGCGTAGAGAGAGGAACCGATGCCGAAGCCGCCGGCGCCGGCGGCCAGCCACGGTCCCATGTTGTCGGGCGCGATGCCGCCGACCGGCAGCACCGCGAGATCCTTGGGCAGCACCGCGCGCCATGCCTTGAGCACGGCGGGGCTGGCTTGTTCGGCAGGGAACAGCTTGAGCGCATCGGCACCGGCGGCAAGCGCGGCGAACGCCTCCGTTGGTGTGGCGACACCCGGTACGCAATAGAGGCCTGCCTGCTTGGCCGCGCGAATCACGTTGACGTCGGCATGCGGCATCACAATGAGGCGGCCGCCAGCATCAGCCACGTTCTTGACGTCGGCAGGGTCGAGCACGGTGCCTGCACCGATCAGATAGCCATCGCCCAGTGCGTCGACCATGCGACGGATACTGTCGAACGCCCGCGGCGAATTGAGCGGCACTTCGAGCATGCGAAAACCGGCGTCGACCAGCACGCGGCCGATCTCCACCGATTCGTCGGGCGTCAGGCCGCGCAGGATGGCGACGAGGGGGAGTGGATCAAGCCATGACTTCATGCGTTTATGCCGTTGCTTGCGTGGGGATCAGGCCGGCGGCTTCGGCGATGCGCCAAAGGCCGTGCGAGGTGGTGGCATCGGGCGCCTTGTGGACGGTGAGCCCAAACATCGCCGCTGCCTTGAGGTAGCGATCGCATAGCGCACCTTCGCCCACCATGTGCACGCTGGACGATGGATCGGCCCAGCCGGCGGCGATAGCGATGCGCATTTCGTCGCCTATCAGCAGGCCGGACAGGTAGTCGGTCACCGAACTGGGGGCAAGCACGCCGTCGAGCATGAGGGTGCGCGCCGAAAACACGCACGAGAGCGCGCCGGCCGCGCCGCTGTCGCGCGCCATCGAGACGCCGCGACGAAACGCGTTGTCGTCATCGATGGCGGGCGGCAGTTGCGCGCCAAGTATCGAATGCTGGGTCAGCAGGCCGAACAGCTCGCCGGTCATCACGGTGGCAAAGCCAGTCACCATGCCATCGCGCAGCGACACCCACTTGCTGTGCGTGCCGGGCAGCAACAGGCAGCCATGGCCGGCGACATCCGGCGATTGCGCAACGACGCCGACGACCTGGGTCTCCTCGCCACGCATCACATCGGGACGCGCGGGATCGCGCAGGCCCGGCACGAGATGAAGCGTGCGGCCATCGGCAGCTAACGTGCTCAGCGCACCGGCGAGCCGATCGACGCTGGTGGGCGTATCGAGATAAGGCACTTCCAGCCAGCCGTTGCGACTGCCCACCATGCCGCAGGCCAGCACCGGCAGCTCGGGCCAGTGTTCGACGGCCTGCGCAAAGGCGGCCGGAAAGCCGCCCTCGGGAAGATGGCGGATGCCGTGCGAGAACGTGCGCTTCTCCAGCACCTGGCCCTGACCGTCATAGAGATAGGCACGCAGCTGCGTGCTACCCCAGTCCAGGCCGATAAGCGCGGTGTTCACGCGCTGGCCTTCTTGCGCGCCTTGCCGCGGCTGCGATGCAGGTTGGTCTGCGAGTCGGCAATCATCGCCAGCATGGTCTTGCGCGCCACTTCCGGCTGCTTGCGCTTGATCGCCTCGAGCACCTTCTGGTGATAGGGCAGCGAATACTTGAAATCGCTGGCGCTGCGTGCGGACAAGGTGAAGAAGGTGCCCAGCGCCGTTTCGATCACCGAGAACAGCGACTGCATCAACTCATTGCCGGTGGCGTGCAACACCGCGTCATGGAACATCAGGTCGGCGGTGGACCACTCGTCCAGCGTCTGTGCGGCGTCCATGGCGTTGTACGCCTCTTCGATATGCGCCAGCTGTGTCGTCGTACGTCGACGCGCAGCGGCAGCCGCGGCGGCCGGCTCGATGATCTCGCGCATTTCCACCAGCTTGTCCACGAAGTCGTCGGTGGGCATGGAGGCACAACGCCAGGCCAGCACGTCGGCGTCCAGCTGATTCCAGTAGCGCTCCTCGAGCACGCGGGCGCCAACGCCGGTGCGTGATTCGATCAAGCCTTTTGCCGACAGCACCTTCAGGGCCTCGCGCAAGGCGGTACGACTGACCTGCAGGCTTTCGGCGAGGGTTTCCTCGCGCGGCAGGATCTCGCCGGGCTTCACCTTGCCGCTGACGATGCGCAGCCCGATCTCGTGCATGACATGCCCGTACAGGCTGCGAACTGCGATCGGCTTCTTCATGAAATCCTCTTACCCCTGGCCCTGACGAAGGGTGATCCGTGCGCGTGCAGGCATATTAGATGCGCCCGATTCGATTGTCATACAAACGGACTATAAGCAACTTGGCCCGCTGATGCCAAGGTGTCCGCAGCGATTTTTTGGTGCGTTGGTCCCGGCCGGGTGTGCGCTGGCAGGAACATGCGATGACGCAATGCAGAAAGTTCTCATCCGCATGACGTCCCCAGCGTCGCCGTGTTCGCCTCCGAACATCGCATGAAAGCGCCGCTTTTGGTTTTTTCGAGCATGCCACTTCACGCAATGTCGCATCGCACCAAGAAAAAATTCGGTGCCGATGAACACTTGCACGATAATCATACAATGTGATTGCATGCGCTCCATCGTGATACGGCGAAGGGGACACCAGGGACATGCAGCGCGCAGGTTTGATGGCTTCGATTCTTGGCCTGGCGACTTTGTCGATGGCCGCGCATGCGGCTGACGCCAGGCGCGAGACCTTCGGCAGCATGCCCGATGGCAGCAAGGTGGATGCGGTGGTGCTGAGCAACGGCCATGGCATGCAGGCGCGCATCATCGCGCTGGGTGCGAGCATCCAGTCGCTGGCCACGCCCGATCGCAACGGCAAGAGCGCGAACATCGCGCTGGGTTATTCGTCGCTCGCTGATTACCTGAGCAATCCCCAATATTTCGGCGCCACCGTCGGCCGCTACGCCAATCGCATCGCCAAGGGCAAGTTCACCCTCGACGGCCACGCCTATAGCGTGCCGGTGAACAACGGCGTCAATTCCCTGCACGGTGGCAGCAAGGGTTTCGACAAGGTGCTGTGGACCGTGGGCGAGGTGAAGCACGATGCCGGCAAGGCCAGTGTGACGCTGAGCTATGAGAGTCCCGATGGCGACATGGGATATCCCGGCAAGCTCACCGCCATGGTGACTTACACGCTCGACGAGCAGAACCGTCTCTCCATCGATTACCGCGCCAGCACCGACAAGACGACCATCGTCAATCTGAGCAACCACGCCTATTGGAATCTTTCCGGCGAAGGCTCGGGCAGCGTGATGGACCATCGCCTCACCATCGCCGGCGACGCTTACCTGCCGGTCGATGCTGGTTCCATTCCGACCGGCGAGATCCGCAACGTCGCCGGCACGCCGTTCGATTTCCGCCAGGCCAAGCCCATTGGCCGCGACATCCGTACCAACGACACGCAGTTGCTCAATGGTCATGGCTATGACCACAACTGGGTGATCAGCAAGGACGAAGCACCTGCGTTGCGCATGGTTGCGCGCGTGGAAGATCCGGCATCCGGTCGCGTGCTGACGTTGAAGTCGAGCAAGCCAGGCCTGCAGTTCTACTCGGGCAATTTCCTGGATGGCACCACCGTGGGCACGGGTGGTCATGTGTATCGCCAGGGCGACGCGTTTGTATTGGAACCGCAGCTTTATCCGGATACGCCCAATCAGGCGTCGTTCGGATCGGCACGGCTGGAGCCGGGCCATGAGTACCGCAACCTGATCGTGTACGAGTTCACCACCGAGTCGGCGCGCGGAGCGCACTGACCTATCGAACATTCGAAACAAGGGCGCCCGCGAGGGCGCTCGTAGGGTCGCTTTGTCTTCGAACAAGGCGTCCATGCGCAACTACTACGTCGCTGCATGAAGCGCGACGGCATCGAGGGAGAGCTGATGAAGTACGCATTTTTGGCAGTGGCCTTGGGTCTGGCGGCAACGATCGCCGCGCCGTCCCATGCGCGCGACGCGTCGCAACGCTGGACGCCTGCCGAGGCCAAGACCTGGTACGCCAGGCAGCAGTGGCCGCTGGGCAGCAACTATCTGCCGTCCGACGCCATCAATCAGCTGGAGATGTGGCAGGCCGACACGTTTGATCCCGCGCGTATCGACCAGGAGTTCGGCTGGGCGCAGCAGGCCGGCATGACCACCATGCGCGTGTTCCTGCACGACCTGCTGTGGCAGCAGGATGCGGCGGGCTTCAAGAAGCGCATCGATACCTTCCTCACCATCGCCGACAAGCACGGCATCAAGCCGATCTTCGTGCTGTTCGATTCCTGCTGGGATCCGGAGCCCAAGCTCGGCCCGCAGCACCCGCCGATCCCCGGCGTGCACAACTCCGGCTGGGTGCAGAGCCCGGGCGTGGCGATGACTGATCCCAGCCAGGTCCCGCGCCTGGAGCAGTACGTGAAGGACATCGTGGGCAGCTTCGCCAAAGACAAGCGCATCCTGGCGTGGGACGTGTGGAACGAACCGGACAATCCGGGTGGCGGCAACTACGACGCCAAGGAGCCGGCCGACAAGATCAACCACGTAGCCGCGCTGTTGCCGCAGGTATTCGCCTGGGCGCGCAGCACCGCGCCAGTGCAGCCGCTCACCAGTGGTCTTTGGCACGACGACGACTGGACCGATCCGGCCAAGCTCAATGCGGTGGAGCGCACCCAGCTCGAGCAGTCCGACGTGATCAGCTTCCACGACTACAGCTGGCCGGAAACCTTTGCGGGTCGCGTGAAGCAGTTGCAGACGTATGGACGTCCGTTGATCTGTACCGAATACATGGCGCGCGGCAACGGATCCACCATCGACGGCGTGTTGCCCATCGCCAAGAAGGCCGACGTGGGCATGGTCAACTGGGGCTTCGTGCTCGGCAAGTCGCAGACCAATATGCCGTGGGATTCGTGGCAGCGCCCGTACACGATGGCGCCGCCCACCTTGTGGTTCCACGACCTGTTCTATGCCGATGGCAAGCCTTATCGCCAGCGCGAGATCGACATCCTTCGTTCGCTGTCGCACGCGCCGCGCGGCACGGTGCCGGCGGATGCAGTGACGTTTCCGATGCAAGCGGCGGGTGCCGTCCGCTGAGGCGGCGCCGTCTTTTCAACTTCTAGCGCCGTCGCGGAGAACGACGGCGTCCTGAATAACGATGCCGCCGGCTGAGCTGGCGGGCCATGACCTCTGAGGGGAGGCTTTCCATGATACGCACACATATCCAGAGAACCTTGTTGGCAGCCGCCATCGCCGCATCGTTCAGCGTCGCGCACGCTGCCGATGCACCGGCCGCGCCGGCCGATCCGCAACAGTCGACGGACACCACCAATCCACCGGCGAATGCACCGAAGAAGCCCGCCACCGCCTCCGACGCACAGCAGAAAGACGCGGTGAATCTGTCGGGCGTGGTGGTGACGCCCTTGCGCGAGAGCCTGCAGAGCGCACAGACGCTCAAGCAGGATTCGCGCATGATCACCGACTCGATCGTGGCCGAAGACATCGGCAAGCTGCCGGACAACAGCGTCGCCGACGCACTGCAGCGCATCACCGGCGTGCAGGTGGCGCAGGGCTTCCAGGGCGAGACCAGCTCGGTGGTGATCCGTGGCCTGCCCAACGTGATCACGACGCTCAATGGCCGCGAAATCTTCAGCGGTGTCGGTCGCGCATTCGCGTTCCAGAACCTGCCGGCGACGGCGGTGAAGACCGTGCAGGTGTACAAGACCAGCGAGGCCAGCCTGCCCGACGGCGGCATCGCCGGCATGGTCGACATGCAGCTGTTCCGCCCGTTCGATTTCGACGGCAGCAAGGTGGCCGCGACGGTCAACGAGACGCACAGCAAGTACGGCGACCACACCGATCCCTCGGGCAGCGTGTTGCTCAGCGATCGCTGGAAGACCGACCTGGGCGAGTTCGGCGCGCTGATGAATGTGGGCTACGACCGCCAGCATTACGCCTATAACGCCGTATGGGACGACTTCCCGAAGGTGCTCACCGATGGTTCCGGCGCACCCGTGCGCACGTCCAGCGGCAATCTCATTTCCGCCCCGAACGGCTTCGGCGCCGACTACAACATCGGCGACCGCACGCGTCAGGAATTCAACTACGCGCTGCAGTGGAAGCCCAACGACAGCACCGAGATCTATGTCGAAGGCCTGTATGACTGGGATTCGGATAACTACAACCAGCCGTTCTTCTTCAGCTTCCCGGTGGGCTCGGTCGATCCGCAGAACATCAAGGTCACCAATAACTGCTACGCCAATCAGCTGACCGGTTCCACCTATTACGGCCAGACCATCTGCGACGCGGCCAGCGGCAGCTGGACCGGCAACACCTATGCGGCCACCAGTACGCAGGCGCACCAGGAGTGGGGCCACGACATCCAGAACTCGATCGGCGCGAAGTGGCATGGCGATCGCCTGAACCTGTCGACCGACCTGTCGTTCAACTCGTCCTCGTTCCATGAGCAGACCTTTATTGTCGACACCTTCCTGAAGGCGCCGATCACAACGGTCTGGAACGGCGCGCAGAACTGGCAGCTTGCGGGCAACCCGGCCAACGATCCGTCGAACTACTACCTCAACGGCTTGTTCCAGACCTGGAACAACCAGCGCGGCAAGCAGACGGCGTGGCGTGGTGACGGCAACTACGACATCAACGGCAGCTTCTTCCAGTACGTGGATTTCGGCCTGCGTTATTCTGATCACAAGGCGCAGTACAACGGCAGCATTGAAGTATCCACGCCGCCGCCGGGTGGCACGGGAGATATCTCGCTCAATCCCAATCCGGCCAACCAGGTGATTGCGCGCTTCCCCAGCGGCTACTTCTGCAGCCAGCCGACCACCAATGCGATCCCGCAGCCGTGGCTCAGTGGCTGCTCCAATTACCTGACCAACAATGCCGATGCGATTCGCACGCTGTACGGCGTGCCGACCGGTCTGGCGGCGGAGAATCCGGGCCGCTTCTATCACATCGACGAGAAGTCCTATGCGGGCTACTTCCAGTTTGGTTACGGCAACGAGCTGTGGGGCATGCCGTTCGATGGCCTGATGGGCATGCGCATCGAACGCGTGAAGCGCAACCTCGATGCGTTCTCGTATGACGCTTCCACCAACGTGTACTCGCCGCTGTCCGATTCGACCGACTCGCCGGTGTACTTGCCGAACCTCAGCTTCAACCTGCACATCAAGGACAACCTGCAGTTGCGCCTGGTGGCGGCGAAGACGCTGACGTATCCCGATTTCGGCCAGCTCAACCCGTCGCTGTCGCTCAACCCGGGCACGATCAATCGCGCCGGAGTGGCGAGCAGCGGCAATCCGGACCTGAAGCCGATTCGCTCCAACAACTACGACGCGGCGCTGGAGTATTACTTTGGTCCGGCCAGCTACGTGAGCGGCAGCGTGTTCTATCGCGATATCAACGGCTACATCCAGAACTACGTGACGGATGTGACCATCGGTGGCCAGCCGTTCCAGCTCAATTCGCCGCAGAGTGCGGGTTCGGGTCACCTCGATGGCGCGGAAGTGGCGTACCAGCAGTTCTTCGATTTCCTGCCTGAACCGTTCAACGGCCTGGGCATGCAGCTCAACTACACCTATATCGAAGGTTCCACGCGTTCGCCGCAGTTCATCGGCGGGCCGGTGGTCACCTCGCCGCTGCAGAACGTGTCCAAGAACAACGGCAATGCCGTGCTGATGTATGAAAAGTTCGGCTGGTCCGCACGACTGGCCTACAACTACCGCAGCCGCTTCATCGATGGCTTCAACCAGCCCACCGTGGCCGGCGTGAACGACGAGATCAAGCCGGCCAACCAGGTCGACTTCTCGCTCGGTTACGACATCAACAAGTACTTCACCGTAGTGTTCAACGCGACCAATATCCTTGGCGCGAACCTGCATCAGTATTGGGGCGATGGCGACACCCGCCCGCGTGACATCCGTTACCAGGACCGCACCTACGGCCTGGGCGTGCGCTTCAAGATGTAATCCTCTCCCACTTGGCGGGAACGGTAGTGACATGCCGTTTCCCGCCTCCTTTTTTGGGAGGCTCACTCATCGTGCGCCGTTGCAGGCGTGAACCGGGATTCCGTGCATGACTCGCTTGACGTTAGGTTTGTCCACGCTGGCCGTTTGCATCGCCACGTTGCTGTCCACCCGTGCGACCGCTCAGGATGCTCCTGAACCCGCCGTGGGCACGCATCTGGCGGACGCTTCGGGCTATGTGTCGATCACGCGCATCGAGCACGGTTCGCCGGAAGACAAGGGACGCCTGCTGATGGCGTTCGAACAGGACGGTATGAACGGCATTCCGCTGTGGGAAAGCCGCGACGGTGGCGATCATTGGCGCTTCCTCATGAATGTCGCCGATCAGACGCACAGCAAGGACAAGAACTGGCAGCTGCGCTGGCAACCGCATATCACTGAACTGCAGCGCGCGAGCGGCGATCTGCCGGCAGGCACGCTGGTGCTCTCGGCCAACGCCACCGGCAACGATGCGCAGGGCAGGGTGAACGAAGAAGACCTGCAAATGTATACCTCCACCGATGCCGGCAAGACCTGGCATTACCGCAGCTCCATCATCAAGGGCGGCGGGCGGCCGGAGGACAAGGACAACAAGGGCGTGTGGGAATCCAATATCCACGTGCTCGACGACGGCCGCATGGTGGCCTATTACTCCACCGAGCAGCACAAGGCCGAGGGTTATAACCAGGCGCTGGGACACAAGGTCTCCGACGACGGCGGCAAGCATTGGGGCAAGGAAGTGCTGGATGTGGCGATACCCGGTGGCGTGGAGCGCCCCGGCATGGCCATCGTCACGCGCCTGGGCGACCATCGCTATGCCATGACGTACGAGAACATCGATGGGCCCAGGAATGGCCAGGTGTTCATCAAGTTCAGTCGCGACGGACTGGACTGGGGCGATCCGCAACGCCACGGCGAACCGGTGATGACGCTCTCGGGCTTCTGGCCCGCCGCGTGTCCCGTGGTTCAGTGGTTCCCGCTGGGCGGTCCCGAAGGCGTCATTGTGGTGTCCGCGGAACGCGGCGGCGGCGGTGCGGATGAAGGCGGCCGCTCGCTGTACTGGAACAACGCTTCCGGTCGCGGCCCATGGTGGGAAGTACGTGCACCGGTACAAAAGCGCACCGGCAATATCCATGCGGGTTGGACGCAGGCACTGCTGCTGCGTGATGACGGCCGCATGCTGCATGTCACCACCTCGTCGTCGCCCGAGGCGCCGACCAGTGTCAAGCACAACGAAATCCTGTTCAACACGGCGAAGTTGAACTTCAATCGCTACGAAGCCGAAGACGCGCAGTTCACCGGCGCGGTCTCCGTGCCGGATCGAAAGGCGTCCAGTTTCCGCAAGGCGCGCCTGAGTGCGGGTCCCGAAGGTCGCCTGCGCTTCGTGGTCAACAGTACGGGCGGCGAACACGCGCTGCGTGTGCGCTACGCCGATCTCGGACTGGCGGCGCAGCCTGCGATCGTCGTCAATGGTGCGCGTCTTGCCAATGCCAACCTCACCAAGACGGATGACGGCTGGCTGCTCGAGAACATCTCGGCGTCCTTGTTGCCCGGGTTCAACACCATCGACGTGGACGGCGGCGCCCACGTGGTCGACGTCGACTATCTGCAGATCGACGGCGATGCCGCCACGGCGGGTCAGCCGTGAAGCGCACGTTCGCCGCCATCGCTGGCATGTTGCTGATCGCGGCCTCGCATGCGCAGCCGCCGGCCACCATGCATGCGCTGCTGCCGTCCGGGCCCGACCCGTGGGTAGCGCAGCGCGACGGCGTCTATTACTACACGAGCACCGAAGGCAACCGCATCTCGCTGCGCAAGACCACCGACATGGCGCATCTGGCCGATGCCACGCCGGTGGTGGTGTGGCGTCCGCCGGCCGAAGGTCCCAACTCCCATTCGATCTGGGCGCCCGAGCTGCATTACCTGGACGGCAAGTGGTACCTGTATTACTCAGCGTCCGACAAGGCGCATGACGACGACGCGCATCGCCACGTGTGGGTGCTGGAGAATGCGTCGAGCGATCCCACCCAGGGCGAGTGGATCGACAAAGGCATGCTCAAGACGCATCTCACCGGCATCGACGGCACCGTGTTCGATCATGCCGGCAAGCGCTACTTTGTCTATTCCGCCTATGTCGACGATCACAGCGACCTGATCATCGCGCCAATGAGCAATCCGTGGACGCTGGGCGAGCCGCAAGTGGATATCGCCCATCCCACTTATGCATGGGAGATGCAGGGCGGCCGCAAGATCCTGGAGGCGCCGGAGTTCATCGAAGGTCCGCGCGGGCAGGTGTTCCTCACCTATTCCGCCAGCGCGTGCTGGTCGGACGGCTATTCGCTGGGCCTGCTGAGCGCCGCCGCAGACGCCAACCTGCTCGACCCTGCGTCATGGCGCAAATCGCCCACGCAGGCGCTCGCCAGTTCGCCGGCGCGAGGCTTCTATGCGCCGGGGCACAATGGCTTCTTCAAATCGCAGGACGGCAAGCAGGACTGGATCATCTTCCACGCCAATGGCGGCGCGGACTGGAAGTGCACTGCACGCCGCGCGCCTTACATCATGCCGTTCCACTGGAAGGCCAATGGCGAGCCGGACTTCATGGGCGGTCGCGAAAACTGAGTTGGACCGTGCGGGGCAGGGCGCGATCCGACGTTGGTCTGGTTTGATCGATCCCGGCGGGCGTGGCACCCTCCCAGTCCACACCCCCCGGACGATGCCGTCCGCGCCACTGGAGCGTCCATGTCCCGCACGTTTCTCGCTTTCGCGCTAGCCGCGAGTCTGACCACCACCGCGCTGGCCGCGGTTCCCGCACCGGAGCAGCCTGGCCTTGCACAGATCCGCCCGGGCGACTTGCGTGCGGATATCAGCTTCCTGGCGTCGGATGCCCTGCAAGGGCGTCTCTCGCTGCAGCCGGGTGACGATGCGTCGGTGCAGTGGATCGCCTCGGAATTTGCCAAGGCCGGCTTGAAGCCTGCGGCGACCGATGCGCAAGGCCAGCCGAGTTTTCTGCAGGCCGTGCCGTTGATCGAGTATCGCCCTGATGGCAAGGCCACGCGCCTGACGCTCAAGCGTGCCGGCAAGGAGACCGAATGGAAGGATCCGGAAGTCTCCGGCGCCTTTCCCACCGATCAGGACGTCTCCGCGCCCGTGGTGTTTGCCGGCTACGGCATCACCGCGCCGGAGCTGGGTTATGACGACTACGCCGGCCTCGACGTGAAGGGCAAGGTCGTCGTGGTGTTCGATCACGAGCCGCAGGAGACCGATCCGAAGTCGATCTTCAATGGCACCGGCAATACGCGCTACGCGACCGGCTACGTGAAGGTGTTGAATGCGCAGGAGCACGGCGCGGTGGCGGTGCTGCTGGCGCCGGAGCCCTCGCATAACCATCCCTCGCAGCTGGAGGTGCGCAAGCGCATCGGCCACCAGGCTGAGCACGCGGCGAACCCGATTCCCGCCCAGGCGCTGGCGGACAGCCCGGTCCATATCCCTAGCATGGTGATCTCCGCCGAGGTCGAGGACGCGCTGCTGAGCACCAGTGGCAACACAGCCAAGGCACTGCAGTCCGGCATTGATGGCGACCTCAAGCCGCGCTCGCAAGCCCTGCCCGATACCACCATCAGCCTGCACCTGAAGAACAGCTCGCGCCGTGAAGCGACTACCTGGAATGCGGTGGGATTGATCGAAGGCAGCGATCCGAAGCTGGCGCCCGAGACCATCATCATCAGCGCCCACCACGATCACGACGGCCAGGCCGGCGACAAGATCTGGCACGGCGCCGACGACAACGCGTCGGGGACAGTCGGTGTGGTGACGCTCGCCCGTGCCTTCGCCGCCAACCCGACCAAGCCCAGGCGTTCGATCCTGTTCGCGGTGTTTGCCGCTGAAGAACGTGGCCTGCTCGGCGCGTACTATCTCGCCGCGCACCCGCTGCGTCCTCTCGACACCACGCGCGCGATGATCAACTTCGACATGATCGGCCGCGACGAGAAGCCCAGCCCGCAGACCGACGGCCTGATCGAGATTCCCGCCGATACCAGCAATCGCCTCAACCTGATCGGTGCCGCGTACAGCCCGGACTACCAGCGTACGGTGGCCAAGGCCAATGGGGACGTGGGCCTGGTGCTGGACGATCGCTTCGATCACGAATACGCCTTGAACGTGTTCTTCCGCTCCGACCAGTTCCCCTTCGTGCTGCACAATGTGCCCGCGTTCTGGTGGTTCACCGGCTTCCATCCGGACTATCACCACCCCAGCGATACGGCCGAGAAGATCGACTATCCGAAGATGGCCAAGATCCTCAAACTGGCTTACCTGAGCACCTGGCAGTTCGCCAACGAGGCCACGCCGCCGCGCTTTGTGTCGCATCCGGGCAGCGACAAGTCGCCCTGAGCTATCGCCATACCCGCGATGAAAACACCCCGGCGCGCCGGGGTGTTTTCGTTTACGGGCTGAACGACACGCGTTGTTGCGCGCGAGCGATCAAGGCCTTTTCGATCGCCGGCCAACGATCGTGCGCCGTACCGTGCTCACCCAGTTGCGCTGCGGTGAAACCGGTAGGGGCGAGATCCTCGCCATAGATCACCATCAGCTCCTTGCGCTTCTGGTCATCGGGAAGATGCACGAGGCGCACATACATGGCATTGGCTGGCCGCTGATAGCCCTTGGCGGCGAGCAGGCGACGCTGATGGTCGCCATCGGAGTCCTTCTCGGCCGGCTGTTCGGCGCTTTGCACCCAAGTGTCGAGATAGAAGTCCAGGCCGTTGATGGTGATATGGCGCGAGCCGGAGTAGTCGTGGTGCAGTTCAGGGCGTTCGGGTATGTAAGCCTCAAATTGCACCCAGTACAGGCGCTGGATGCGCTTGTCGGGTCCGGCGTCCACGAAGACGTGCATCTCGCAATCGTCGAAGCCCAGCAGCATCCAGCGATCCGAACCCACGTAGGTCGCGGTGGCTGGCAGATCGACGCGTATCTTCGGATCGTGCGTCGAGGTGACGGTGCTGCCGCTCACCGTACGCTGCGGTTCCGCTGCGAGCGCCGGCAGCGCGCAGGCCAGCGCGAGCGACAGCGTTGCCATCGTTTTCCACATGACTCACCTCTTCGTTCCGTGTCGGGATCAGGGCAGGACATCGTCCCGCTGCAGGTGGTGTGGCAACAAGCGTGCCACGGTTCATGCGGCTCGCACATCGCCTGGCACGGCCATCGCCACGAATGGATCGATGCGGGAGCACTGTCCGCGGACGCGGTGCGGACGTCCGCCGATGCGAGCGCTCAGCTTTTCTTCGCGCCTGCCTGTTTGGCCAGATACTCGCAATTGTTGCCGTAGGTACGCAGATCGTTGCGCACCGGATCGAGCGCCATCCAGAAACCGTAGCGCACCGCGCCGCCACGATCGGCCAGCCATGCGGCCATCAGATGCGCGGACAGCAACTGGTTGAGTTGCGCGAGCGCCAAGGGCTGGCTGACCACCACCGATTGCTCGACGGCCGATGCGCTGACGCGGTCGCTGCTGTTGATGGGCTGATCGTTGATCTCGAAGTACGAACGGCTGGCGCGCGCGACCATCTGCCGGGCGCGGTCGGCGCCGATGGCGTAATACGCGGTGATGGTGAGGCCATCGGGGCGGCACTGCAGAGTGATGCGATGCTCGCCTTCACGCGTCACCTGCGTGAGCGAGATCGAGGCGACACTGCTGACCGGGCTGTTGACCGCCGTGGGCAACAAGCGCCCATTGTTGGATAGACCGTTGGCCAGCATTTGATCGGCATTGAGCCACGTCACTTCGCCGCCGGGCGAGGTGCCGAACACCTGCGGATTCACGCCCATGTCCTTCAGGTACGCCGCAGCATCGCTACCGGGCGTAACCGTGCCTGGCAGCGGCTGCGCGCCAAAGCGATCGCTGCCCGTCGGCGCCCAGCGAAAGAGTCCGCCCGCATAGGCATAGACACAGGCGTTCACGCATTGCGAGGATTTCGGCACGATGGGCTGGCGCGCGGTCTTGCGCGGCGAACCCAGGTGGGTGGTCATGTTGCCGGCGCGAAACAGACGACCCAGCGCCATGCCCGCAGCCACGTCGCCGCCGGGTGAGTTGAGATAGATGTCGCTGTTGGGCGGGATCCTGCGCGACTGGATCATGGCCTGCACGCGCTGCGCGGCGCCGGCATCGATGGGTCCATACAGATAGACCTGTGGCACCTTCGCCACCGAGATGGTCATGCGATCGTCGTTGACCTGCACGGCAAGCTGTTCGCTGGCCGAACTCTGCGATCCATTGCGCGACGGAGATTCACCATGCGCCTGCACCGCGAAGAGGCTCGTCAGCAGCGTGCTGGCCAAATAGAGCGAACGGCGGCATCGAGCGCCGGCATGGCGTTGAACTTGAACGGCTGGCACGCGGCTGATCCTGCGACAGAGGTCGGCAAGTGTGCTTCAAGGCGGATGTCTCGCGAGTGAAGAGGAGGTAAGGCGGTACTGCCACGTGCCGGGATGGGGCGGACACGGCCGGACGTCCGCGTGTTTGTCCGCGGACGCGGCCGCGGGCGCGCGTAGCGTGCGCAAGTCACTGATCTGTGATGCTTCGTGGTTTGGCACGCCGTTTGCTGATGTCCCCATGACGGCATGCCCCAGGCAGTCAGACCGTACCCGTTCGGGCGAGGGGCCCGGCGGAAAGCCAATCACACCAGCCAGGAGAGCTGACTTGAATATCTTGCGTGCATCCCTGTTCGCCACGTTGTTGCTCGCGATCGGCGCGCCCGTCGATCGCGTCCGCGCCGACGATGCACCGGCCAAGCCGGCGGCATCCGCGACCAAGGCGGACCCATCGATGATTTCGCGCGACGAAGTGCGCCGCATCCTCGACAGCAATCGCATGATCTTGACGCCGCAAGGCATCGACGAAAAGATCAAGCTGCACATCAACGGCATCGACCAGTGGATCTCGGTGCGCGGCAAGGATCGCCGCAACCCCATCCTGTTGTTCCTGCACGGTGGCCCGGCCTCGCCGGCGATGCCCGAGGGCTACACCTTCCAGACGCCGTGGGAGGATTACTTCACCGTCGTGCAATGGGATCAACGCGGCTCCGGCAAGACGTATCGCGCGAACACCGAAGCGGCGATGGCACCGGGCATGACGGTGGACGGCATGACCGACGACGCCGCGCAGGTGGCCCAATACCTGCGCGAGCACTACAACAAGAAGAAGATCTTCCTGCTCGGCCACTCCTGGGGCACCGTGCTCGGCGTGCATCTCGCGCAGCTGCATCCGGATTGGTTCTACGCGTATATCTCGGTGGGACAGGTGGTGAACGGCCGTCGCAATGAAGCGATTGGCTACAACTACGCGCTGGGCCGGGCCAAGGCCGAGAACAACACCAAGGCCATCGCGGAACTGGCATCGATCGGACCGTATCCGGGCGATACCAAGCTCACCATCGACCGCATCGGTGTGCGCGGCAAATGGGAGATGTACTACGGCGGCCTGGCCTGGGGCCGCAAGGATTTCCAGTTCGACGTGGACGCGGAAGAGCTCTCACCCGATTACAACCGCCAAGACCTCGATGCGATCGACAAGGGCAGCCTGTTCTCGCTCAACCACCTGCTCGATCCGCTGCTGGACGTGAACTTCGATCAGGTCACGGACTTCAAATTGCCGGTGATCGTGTATGCGGGCGCGCACGACTACACCACGCCGCACGAAACCGCCGAAAAATGGTTTGGCGATCTCAAGGCGCCGTCCAAGCACCTGGTGATCTTTGCCGACTCGGCGCACATGATGATGCAGGAGCAGCCCGGCCGCTTCCTCATGCACCTGGTGAGCGATGCGCTGCCGCTGGCGCAGAAGGTGGGTGATGCGGCGCCGGCGGAAGTGACCCGCGACCGCTGAGCACGAAAACGACCGAGGCGTCGTGCATGGTCTGCACGACGCCTCGGTCACTCTGCATAGATCGAATCAGGTACCGGCGTGCTTGGCCGCATCCTCGATCAACGCCGCCACTTCCTTCGGGTGCGACTCGTAGACCGAGTGGCTGGCGCCTTGCACTTCGATGGTATGGCTGCCGGCGCGCTTGGCGTACATGCGCTCCAGGTCCGGATTGATGATGCGATCGGCTGTGGCCACGGCGTACCAGCTGGGCTTGTCCTTCCATGCAGGATGGCCAGCAGGCGCTGCAAACACGGAAGCCGCGGTCAGTTCCTGCGAGTTCGCTTCGAACTGCGCCTGCTGCAGCGGCAGATCGGCAGCGAAGTCGGCGGGGTAATGGGCCGGGTCGAGATAGAGGAAGCCGTCGGCGGTCTTCTTGATGTCGGTCGTTTGACTGGTAGCGCTGGGGAACTTCTTGCCATTGGCTACTTCGGTTTCGCCCTGGTCGAGCGCATGGGCGGCGATATAGACCAGGCCAACCACGTTCGCGTCGTTGCCCACGTCGGTGACCAGCGCGCCGCCATAACTGTGACCCACGAGAATGGTGGGGCCATCCTGCATGTCCACGATGCGTTTCACGGCTGTCACATCGTCGTTGAATGATGTGAGCGGATGTTCGGCGACGGAGACGTGGTAGCCATCTTTCACGAGGATGTCATAGACGGGTTTCCAGCCACTGCCGTTGACCCATGCGCCATGCACGAGGACGATGTTGTGCACGGGTTCGGCGGCCAGTGCGGGGCCGGCGGCAAGGGTGCCAAACAGCAAGGCTGCGGCCAGGATGTTGGGGTGGAAGAAGCGCTTGTTCACGGGGATAACCTCTCGACAGGGAAGTGGGGTGATGGCGTCGGTATGCCATCGAAAACGTTGCGGTCATGGCCGGGTGCGAGCGGCATGTTTCCCGGATGGACACAGCCTAGCCCAGGCGAAGGCGTTGATTTATGAAGAATCCAGCGACGATTGAGAGGTTTTTGCGATGAGACCGTTACCCACCGAACTCCTTCGCAGCTTTGTCGTCGTAGCGCAGACCGCCAGCTTCACCGCGGCGTCCGAGCAGCTGTGCCTGTCACAATCCACGGTCAGCCAACATATTCGGCGCCTGGAGGACCTGGTCGGCGTACCCTTGTTCGAACGCGATACGCGCAATGTGCGGGTGTCGCGCCACGGCGAGTCGCTGCATCGCTACGCCGTGCGGATTCTCGATCTGATGGACGAGGCGATGACCACGGTGTGCGGCCCGCCGTTGAACGGCACGGTGCGCCTGGGTCTTCCGGAAGACTTCGCATCGTCGCGGCTGACCGGCGCGCTGGGCAGCTTCGTGAGGCGCAATCCGGAAGTGGAACTGGTGATACGCACGGGCCTTAGCGGCGATCTGTTCCGCGAGCTCGACGAGAACAAGCACGACCTGGTGTTTGCCAAGCGCCTCAGCGGCAGCCAGCGTGGTTACGTGGTGAAGAGCGAGCCCTTGCACTGGTGCACCGGTGCGTCATCGCCGGTGCGTGGCGATGAGGCCGTCTTGCCTTTGGCCGTCCATCCCGAACCCAGCATTTCGCGGACGCGCATGTTCGAGGCCTTGAAGTCGGCAGATCGTTCGTACCGCATCGCCGTGGTGAGCAGCAGCATCATGGTGATCCAGGCCGCGGTGATGGCCGGCCTGGGCGTGTCGGCATTCACCGGCTATGCCATGCCCGAGGGCATCGTGCCGCTGGCCGAGGATCTTCCATCGCTTGGCGTGCTCGAATACGTGATCGACCGGCAGTCATCGATCTCGCAGGCCGCGCAGGCGTTGGAACACGTGCTCGCGGACGCGGCGAAGGAGCTTTGAGCGCTCCTTCGCGCGCCTGGCTTCAGGCGAGATGCTGGTGGAAGAATTCGTAGGTGCGTCCGTTCGCCAGCCTGGCGGCGTCAGCGTCGTAGTGCGTTCCGGTATGCCGCGCAAACGCGTGGCTGCAACCGGGATAGCTGTAGATCGTCACGTTGCTCTTGTTCGAAAACGCCGCCTTGATCTTGGCCTGCGCGTCCTTGGATATGAATTCGTCTTCCTCGCCCAGGTGCATCATCAGCGGTGCCTTGATCGCCGGCGCCTCGGCCAGGTATTTCTCAGTGCCGCCGCCGTAGTACTCCACGCCCGCGTCGATGCTTGATCGCGCGGCGGTGAGGTAAGTCATCAGGCCACCGAGGCAGTAGCCCATCACGCCGACTTTGCCGTTGGCGCCCTCCAGCTTGCGTGCGGCGGCGACCACCGCCTCGACATCGCGCTCACCGGCGTCGAAGTCATACGCTTCATACAGCGCGAAGCCTTTTTTCCAGTCCTGTTCGGACCATTCGTTCAAGTCGAGCCCCGGCTCCTGGCGCCAGAACAGGTCCGGGCAGATGGCGATGAAACCCTGTTCCGCCAGTTCGCGGCAGGACTGGCGCAGGTCGTTGTTGATGCCGAAGATTTCCTGCAGCACCACCACCGCTGGTGCGGGTGTCTGATCGGGATAGTCGATGTAGAGCCGAAAGCTGCCGTCGGCCGTCGAAAGAGTGTGGTACTCGCCCATGACGTACTCCGGGGATGTGTCGCCCCTGTGCCAGCGGGCGACGTGGCAGACCCTGCAGGATGGAGCGGCCTCAGGCCACCGCGCGCACCCTGAAGGATCTGGTGGCGCGCACGGCGACCACGATGAAGACAATCAACACCACCAGTTCGGTGGCGCCAAACAGCTTCTGCTTTAGGTCCGGCGCCAGCGCGTTCAACACTGGCCACTTCGCGAAAATCTGCGCGACCAGTACAAACATCAGGAAGTACTCGCTGATCACGATGCCGATGGGAAATTGCGCCGTCCAGAAGCCGGAGCGGCCAATCGAGCGTCGCGCCATGACCGTCCAGGCCAGCACGATCAGGGCAATCACCCCCACCACGATGGCCGGCGTGACGCCATGAAAGGGAAAGAAGAACCCGGTGACGCTGGTAATGACTGCCGTCCAGAGGAAGCTCGTGATGGCGCCTGAGCGATAGCGGCCGACCATCAGGTCGCGAATGGCCCAGAGGCCGACGATGGTTGCGACGAGACTGATCAGCGTGTGGAAAGCGGTAAGCCAACCCAGTGGTGTATTCATCAAGGCGCTCCGTGGTGGTGTCGCGGAAACTAACGTGGGCACGGCTCGCGCAGGGGCGATGCATCGCGATGCCGCCATCGGCTGTTGTGTTGCGCTTGGTTACTCGGGCGGTCCCCTGGCCACCCGCTGCCCACTATGCGCCTGTGGCCGGCCTGGCCTCAATCCTTCTGTGGGTGGGCGCGCTGCATCGAGGCGTGTTGTGAAACGCAGGTGACAGCGCCCGCGTGGCACGCCAGTTCTTGTAAACCGCCGGGCGCAGGGGGCATATTGGTCGGGCAGCAGCAGTTCGCCGTTGGGAGAAGTCATGCGGGTCCGCCTCGAAGATGTAGCACGCGCCACAGGTGTCTCGCCAAAAACGGTTTCCCGCGTTCTCAACGAAGAATCTTCGGTGAAGGAATCCACCCGCCAGAAGGTGCTGGCGGCGATGGAGTCCATGAACTACCGACCCAGCCCGGCGGCACGTGGCCTGGCCGGCAGCCGCTCGTTCCTGGTGGCGATGCTTTATGACAACAACGACAACCCGGCCTCGACCTATCTGGCCGAGGTGCAGGACGGCGTGCTCGACGCCTGCGATGCCCACCGCTACAGCATGATGGCCTGCCCCCTGCGCATGCGCGGGCAGGATTTCATCCGCCGCGTCGATGCGCTGGTGTTCGATCACCACATCGAAGGCGTGATCATGACGCCGCCGCTCACCGACTACGCACCGCTGCTGCAGCGCCTGAAGGAGCACGGCGTGCCGCATTCGAGCATCTCGCCGGTGCATCGCGAAGCGTCCATCGGCGTGTGCATGGACGAGCAGCAGGCGGCCAAAGCCCTGGTGATGCACCTGGTGGAACTGGGTCACCGGCGCATTGCGCACATCGTGGGCATCGCCAATCACGGCGCCAGCCGCTGGCGCATGGCCGGCTACAAGGAAGCGCTCGCCACCGCGGGCTTGCCGTTCGATCCGCAATACGTGGTGCAGGGCGAGTTTTCATTCGGCTCGGGCGTGCTGGCTGCGCGCGAGTTGTTTGCGTTGCCCGAGCAGCCCACGGCGATTTTTGCCGCGAACGACGATATGGCCGCCGGCGTGATGTGGGCGGCCAACGAGCGTGGACTGAAAGTGCCGCGCGATCTCTCCGTCTGCGGCTTCGACGACACGCCGCTGGCCACCCAGTTGTGGCCGCCGCTGACCACCGTGCGCCAGCCCAGCCGCGACATGGGCAAGCTGGCCGCGCTGCAGTTGATGGAAGTGCTGCGTGGTCGGGGGGATGGGCTGCTGGTGCAGGTGCCGTATGCGCTCCAGCTGCGCGAATCCACGTCGAAGGCGCCTTAAGGACTTCGGACTCGCTTACCGCCGCTCCGGCCTTGGTCCGAGGCGGCCTGAGTCGCGCACAGGGTGCGCTCCCACAGAGGAACAGGCCGGCACACTTGTGGGAGCGCACCCTGTGCGCGACGGGCCTCCCTCAACGGGTCCTTTTGCGCGGCAAGCGCCCCATCTTCCCATAACACCCTGCTTTAAAAGAGAAAAGGCAGCCATGAGGCATCCTCGCGGCCCTCGCCCCAGCTTGCTGCATCGCAAATTGACAGCGCTGTCATTTCTGTCAGTCTCCGGACCGACTGGCTCCGAGGGGGAGCCATCCCCCCTGTCTGCTGGAGAGAGCCGTGCGGGCTTCCGTTCGTCGTTTGCCTTGTGTTCCGACCGTTCTTGCCGTGGCCCTGGCCTGCGCCATGGGTGTCGCATCCGCCGACGACGCGTCCACCGTGCACCCCGACAGCTGGCCGCGTGCCAGCTGGCCCTTGCCCAAGGATGCGGCGCTCGAACAGCGCGTTGCCGCCCTGCTGGCGAAGATGACGGTGGAGGAAAAAGTCGGCCAGCTGGTCCAGGCCGACATCCTCAGCGTGACGCCGGACGATGTGCGCAAGTACCACCTTGGCGCGATCCTCGCCGGCGGCAATTCCAAGCCCAACGCGCAGCTCACCGCCACGGTCGCGCAATGGCAGGCCTTGTCGGACGAGTTCTATCGCGCGTCGATGCAGCCCAGCGGCAGCGCGCATGCGCCGATCCCGCTGCTGTTTGGCATCGACGCCGTGCACGGCCACAACAACGTCGTGGGCGCGACGCTGTTCCCGCAAAACTCCGCGCTGGGCAACGCGCACGATCCGGAACTGATCCGTCAGATCGGCGAGGCCACCGCGGCTGAAGTGCGCGCCACCGGTATCAACTGGAGTTTCGCGCCGACCCTTGCCGTACCGCAGGATGTGCGCTGGGGCCGCGCCTACGAAGGCTATTCGCAGGATCCCAAGCTGGTCGCGCAGTACGCCACGGCGATGGTGGAAGGCCTGCAGGGCAAGGTCGGCACGCCGCAGTTTCTCGACGGCTCGCATGTGCTTGCCTCGGCCAAGCATTTCGTCGGCGACGGCGGCACCAGGAACGGCAAGGACCAGGGCGACGCGCAAATCAGCGAGGCGACGCTGCGTGATCTCCACGCTGCTGGCTATCCGCCCGCCATCGATGCCGGCGTGCAGACGGTGATGGCTTCGTTCTCCAGCTGGAACGGCAGCAAGATGTCCGGCAACAAGGCGCTGATCACCGACGTGCTCAAGCAGCGCATGGATTTCCAGGGCCTGGTGGTGGGCGACTGGAATTCGCACGGCCAGGTGCCCGGTTGCGCGAACGACGATTGTCCGGCTTCGTTCAACGCCGGCCTGGACATGCTGATGGCACCCGACAGCTGGCGCGGCCTGGTCGAGCACACGCTGGCCGAGGTGAAGTCCGGCGTGATCCCGCAGGCGCGACTGGACGATGCGGTGGCGCGGATCCTGCGCGTGAAGTTCCGCGCCGGCCTGTTCGATGCGGGTGCGCCGTCGACGCAGCCGGTCGCGCAGAAGGCCGCAGAAATCGTGGGCAGTCCCGCCCATCGCGCCATCGCGCGCCGCGCGGTGCGCGAGTCGCTGGTGCTGCTGAAGAACAACGGCGGCGTGCTGCCGCTCGATCCGCGCAAGCACATCCTCATCGCTGGTGATGGCGCGGACAACATTTCGCGCCAGAGCGGCGGCTGGACGCTCAACTGGCAGGGCACGGGGCTGAAGAATGAAAACTTCCCCGGTGCGCAGTCGATCGGCGCCGGTTTCGCGGAGCAGGTGAAGGCCGCGGGCGGCTCGGTCGAAATCGAAACGGACGGCCATTTCAAAGCCAGGCCGGATGTGGCTGTGGTGGTGTTCGGCGAGGACCCTTATGCCGAATTCCAGGGTGACATCCCCAACCTGATGTTCCATCCCGGCGATGATCACGAGCTTGAATTGATCCGCCAGCTGCGCGCGCAACACATCCCGGTGGTGGCGGTATTCCTCACTGGCCGTCCGCTATGGGTGAATCGCGAGATCAATGCGGCCGACGCCTTTGTCGCGGCGTGGCTGCCGGGCAGCGAAGGCGGCGGCATCGCCGATGTGCTGCTGCGCAAGCGCGACGGCGGAATCGCCAACGACTTCCACGGCAAGCTGGCCTATGCGTGGCCGGGCACGGCCATGGTGGGGCAGGGCAAGCCGCAGTTCGCGTTGGGTTACGGGCTCACCTATGCCGATCGCGCGGCGGTGCCCAGGCTCTCCGAAGTGTCGGGCATCAGCGGCGAGCAGATTCCGATCGGCAATTATCTCGATCGCGGCAAGGCCGTGCACGGCTATCGCTTCACCCTGGTGGACGGCCAAGGCGCATCGATGACTGGCGATGTGTCGCCGGCAACGACGCCGGACGGCGCGCTGCATATGGCCGCACTCGATTACAAGGCGCAGGAGGATGCGCGCCTCTTCAGCTGGAACAGCGACAACGCCCAGCTGGCGATCCACGCGCGCACGCCGCTCGATCTCGATCGCGAAACCAATGGCGACGTGCTGCTGGTGACGACGCTGCGTGTCGATGCGATGCCGGCGCAAAACGCATGGGTCGGCATGGGCTGCGGTGCGCATTGCGAAGGCCACGTGCCGTTGGCCAAGACACTGGCGACATTGCCGCCGGGCCAGTGGACGCGCGTCGGCGTGCCGTTGAAGTGTTTCCGGGCCGCTGGCGCCGACATGCATCACATCGATCAGCCGTTTGCGTGGGGCGCCGGCAAGGGCACCAGGCTGGCGATTTCACGCGTGGCCCTCGGCACGGACGTCGATCAGGTGGTCGATTGCGTCAAGTAAGGGAAGCGAGGCGAACGGCGGGCCCGCAGAGGTTTGCGAGGTCAGCCCAGGCCGCCTCAAGAAGGGTTTGAAGGAAGGGATGTGTCAGCGATAACGCGCCACGGATGGCTGAATGACGATTTGCTCTTGCATCAAAACCGGCATCAAGGCGGTTCGCTTGAAAGGCGAAAACGAGCTACAGCAAGGGTTCCGGGGGAATCTTTAACTTGCTGCCGCGCGTCAAGCTTCTGCCGGGGAACCGGTCTATGATCCGCATGACAGCGCTGTCATCAATCTAAATGACAGCGCTGTCATCGGGGATGACATCAAACCAGTCGCCGTCGAGGGCGGTGACGAACAACAATCCGAATGAATTGAGGGGAAGCCAAATGAAGTTGCGCTATTCGGCGTTGTACATCGCCATGTCCCTGGTACTCGCGCCTGGCGCAGTGCTGGCGGCGGATCAGGATGCAGCGCCGCAGAGCGCGTCTTCGCAAAACGCCACGCCGCCGGGCGAGCGCAAGGTGAAGCAGCTCGATGCGATTTCGGTGAGCGCGACCAAGAGCGAGACGCTGCTGCAGAAAACGCCCGTCGCAGTCAGCGCCATCACGCCCGACACGCTCGACAAAGAGCGCGTCATGACCGTGCAGGATCTCACCAAGCTGGTGCCGGGCCTGCAGGGCACCAGCCAGGGCGACCACGGCGTGGTCACGCTGACCTTGCGCGGTATCGGCAACGACAGCGCGAAAACCGAATACGCCGATCCTGAAGTCGCCACCTTCGTCGACGGCGTGTACGCGCCGCGTGCGGAAGCTGCCTCCGGCCTGCTGCTGGACATGGATGGCGTGGAAGTGCTGCGCGGTCCGCAGGGCACGCTGTGGGGTCGCAACTCCACCGCCGGCGCCATCAGCTTCCAGACGGCCAAACCCGATATCGCTGCGGGCTTCTACGGCAATGCGCAGGTGGAAGCGGGCAACTTCAACGAGTTGGGCGCGCGCGGCGCATTCAATCTGCCGATCAGCAGTACCTTCGCCATGCGCGTAGCGGTGGTGCACGAGCAGCACGACGGTTACGTCGACTACCAGAATCCGTCCACCGAGCTGCCCAGCGTGGCGCAGCAGCAGCAGGCGTATCTGGCCTCGCCCGCATCGGGCGGCACGCTGGCCAACTTCAAGCCGATCGACCCCAGCCAGTACGTGCAGGGCGGCAAGAAGTACAACTCGCAGGATCAGTCCGCCGCGCGCGTGAGTGCCTTGTGGCAGCCCAGCGATACGTTCAAGTGGAACCTCTCCTACGAGTACTTCCTCGATCGCGGCACGCCGGATCTGAGCCTGATGCAGACGCCGCGCCAGGGCCAGGAGTTCTGGTCCGCGCTGATCGACACGGCGCCGTACCTGGACCGCACGTCCAAGACGGTGCGCAGCCGCATGGACTGGAACATCAACGATGGCATGGAGCTGAGCTACATCGCCGGCTACAACCGCTACTCGGGCAAGAGCGACTTCGACCAGGACGTCGGTGTCAGCGTGCCCACCAGCTTCACCACCAACGGCGTGTACCAGGACGACCGCACCAACTACTCCAACTACGAAAGCTGGAGCCAGGAAGTGGACCTGAAGTCGACCGGCCCGCAGACCGTGGACTGGATCGTGGGCGCGTACTACGGCTACGAAGACAACAACATCCGCTTCGACATCCCCATCATGAACGGCACCAAGTACGGTTCCGTGAACTGGCAGGGCTCCTTCATCCAGCCGAAGGAAACGGTGGAGTCGTACGCCTTGTTCGGCCAGGCCACCTGGCACATGACCGATCACTGGCGCCTCACCGGTGGTGCGCGCTGGTCGCATGACGACAAGGAAAACAAGGGCGGCATCAACTGGGGCTGGAACTACGATCCCAATGTGCCGCAGCTGCCGATCTCCCCGGGCGTGTATCCGGATCCGTCCAACGGCTTCAGCATTTCGCAGCGGAACACGGCCAAGTACAGCAAGAGCAAGCCGACCTGGCTGGTGCGCGTGGATACCGATGTCGGCGCCAACGGCCTGCTGTACGCCAGCGTGTCCACCGGCTACAAGTCCGGCGGCACGCAGGACGCGGGCACGCTGTACAAGCCCGAGACGCTGACCAACTATGAGATCGGCAGCAAGTTCAGCTTCCTCGATGGCCGCATGACCTGGAACTCGGCCGTCTATTACGAAGACTTCAAGAACTTCCAGCTGTCCGCGCCCATTGTCTATCCCGACGGCAACCATGGCCTGGGCTTCTCCAACGTGGGCGGCAGCACCAAGGTGTTCGGCATCGAATCGGAGCTGGCGTACCAGACCAAGGACGATCGCGCCAACCTGATCTTCTCGGCCATTCCGAAGAAGGAGCTCGGCACGCTGGTCTACGCAGGCAGCAACGATTACCAGGGCCTGCCCGCCTGTCCGCCGGCGTCCAACCTGGCCAACTGCGCAAACGTCACCGGCAACGATCTGCCGCACGCGCCCAATGTCTCGCTCACCGCGATCTACGAGCATGACTTCCATCTGGGCAACGGCGGTCGACTCACGCCGCGCGTCAGCGCGCAGTACCAGAGCTCGCAGTGGCTGAGTTACTTCAACCTCGGCTCCGGCGACCAGCAGAAGGCGTATACGCGCGGCGACCTCTCGCTGCGCTACACCGAGCCGGGCGACAAGTGGTGGGTCAACGCGTACGTGCAGAACATCTCCGACGGAAAGGTCCGCACCAGTGCCGGTCGCTTCCTGATGTCTGATGGTTCGCTGCAGTACGTATCGCAGTACCTGGCGCCGCGCACCTACGGTGTGCAGCTGGGCGTGTGGTTCTGATGAAGTTCGGGGCGGCCCCATGACATACGCGCCGCCGATGGTTTGCCGTTCTATAGGCGATGCTCCGGGGAGCATCGCCGCCTCTCCCCTTGAATGGCTTTTTTGCCGGGCCCGCGTGGGGCGGCCCGGCAGTTCTTTCTTACTATCGTCTGCGGATGCATTGCCGCAGCGCGCTGGCCTGCCCGCCAGCCGGGAGATCCCATGGCTCGTCTGAAGAAAGTGCTGATCGTCGGCGGTGGCACCGCCGGCTGGCTGGCCGCGTGCTATCTCGCCAAGGCGGTGAATGCAGTCGATCCCCATGGCGTGCAGGTGCATCTGGTGGAATCGCCGGATATCGGTCTGCTCGGCGTGGGCGAGGCGACGTTTCCCTCCATTCGCGGCACGCTTGCCGCCATCGGCCTGGACGAGCGTCGCTTCCTGGTCGGCGCGACGGCGACGTACAAGCAAGGCATTCACTACCGCCATTGGGTGCGCCCGCCGGGCACGCCCGGTGCGGATCATTTCTTCCATCCTTTCAATGCACCGAGCCAGCGTCCCGGTGGTCCGGAGCTGCTGCCGTATTGGCTGCTCGGCGTGGCGCCGGAAGGCGTGCCGTTCGCCGATGCGGTATCGATGCAGAGCGCCCTGGTCGATCACGGCAAGGGCCCCAAGCGCCTCAAGGACCCCGATTACCAGGGTCCGTTGAACCACGCGTTCCATTTCGATGCGGCCTGCTTCGCGCGCGTGCTGGCCGAGCATGGCCAGGAAGCGTTGGGCGTGCAGCGCCATGTGGCCACGGTAGAGCGCGCGGAGCTCGACGAGCACGGCGCCATTGCGCGCGTGGTGACCAAGGAACTGGGCGAACTCACCGCCGACCTCTACGTGGATTGCACCGGCCTCAAGGGCATGTTGATCGGCAACGTCATGCAGTCGCCGTTCCGCAGCCGCGCCGACGTGCTGTTCGCCGATCGCGCGGTGGCCATCCAGGTGCCTTATGCGCAGCCGGATTCGCCGATTCCGTCGTATACGATTTCCACCGCGCAAGAAGCGGGCTGGATCTGGGATATCGGCCTGCAGAAGCGGCGCGGCGCAGGTTATGTGTATTCCTCGCGGCACACCGACGTGGAGCGAGCGGAGGCGGTGTTCCGGAACTATCTTGGTCCGGTCGCAGAGGGCCTGAAGGCCTTCCATATCAAATTTGAAACCGGCTATCGGCCGGAGCACTGGCGCAAGAACTGCGTGGCGGTGGGACTTGCCGGCGGCTTTGTGGAGCCGCTGGAATCCACCGGCATTGCGCTGATCGAGTTGGCGACCTATCTGCTCACGCATTTGCTGCCGAGCGATACCGACACGATGGAGCAGGCCGCGCGCCACTTCAACGAGATGATGATCGCGCGCTACGACCGCATCATCGATTTCATCAAGATGCACTATTGCCTAAGCCAGCGTCGCGACTCGAAGTTCTGGATCGACAACGCCGATCCGGTGAGCATTCCCGACACGCTGCAGGACAAGCTGGCGCAGTGGAAGCATCGGCCGCCGCATCGGCTGGACTTTGTCAGCGACCTGGAGATGTTCCTGGTCTCCAGCTGGCAGTACGTGCTCTATGGCATGGAATTCAAGACGGACCTGTTGCCCATGCGCAACCTGTATCCGCGCGTCGACGAGGCGCGGCAGGAATTTCGCAATATCCAGGTGGCCGCATCACAGGCCTTGCACGATCTGCCCGATCATCGCGCCCTGGTGGAGCAGATGTGCAAGGAGTTTCGCGAACGGGCGGGTGTCGAGAACGCAGTGGCGTAGCGCCGCTGACCTCCGCGCTCAATGCAAGCACGCCAGCGCCTCGATGAAGCGCTGGCATGCGGCGGCTCAACGCCCGTAGTGAATATCGCCGATCGCGTGGTCCACGGCCGCCTGGGCCTGGTCCACGTGCATCAGGGCGCGATGCTTGAGTTCGCGCGACTGCGGATCGTCTTCTTCGCGATCGATATCGTTGTGCACCTTGGCCAGCAGCTGTGCAGCCTGATGCAGGCGGCCCGGCTGGTCCGTGCCCATGTCGACCGACGGGTGATCGTCCAGGTTCTTGCCGTCGTCATAGGCGGCGTGCTTGATCTCGCCCATCGCGCGGTCGATCTCCGAGATGGCGATATCTTCCTGGCTGCTCACCGCAGCATCGCCCGGACGATGCGAGAGCATCCAGCGTGCCGCACGCAGATCGGACAGCGCGTGCAGGTAGGCAGGGTGGCGACCCGGCATATCGGCGTGGGCAGCCAACGGCAACAACACGGCCAGGCTGGTCGTCAACATCATGCGCTTGCAAAGCAACTTCATGCGGCCCCCTCGGGTAGGAAAGTGGCCGCATTATTCAGCGCCCCCGCTTGCGCAGGCCTTGCCGGAAGAACCTGCGTTTAGCCGGCGGTTGGCGATGCGCAAGCGTGCTCAGGGCAGTGTGGCGACGCCTGTCGCACCGAACGTGCGGATGGTTTCGTCGATGGCGAAGTCCGTCGCATTCATCGACGGGTCGGCGCGATAGCGGTCCCAGTCCCGCTCCATCGCGCGCAACAGCACGCGACGTGGTGTATCGCCGATATCGGCGGGTGATTGCCCGGCGCCTGTCCCATAGGTCGCCGGAAGCTTGGCCTGCATGAGCAGGCATAGTGCTTCCTCGATGTCGTAAGCCGTGCCGCCGTGCGCATAGATCAGGTTGATGGCTTGCGATGCCTTGTGGCGCTTCTTCCAGTCGTCAGCGTGGCCGCTGAGCATCATGTGGGTGCCGTCGTAGCCCACCACCGCAGGCAGGCTCGCATCTTTCATGGTGGCAAACATGATCGGGGGATTCTGCATGTTTCCACCGAGCGGGCCGAGCGCGATCACCGCGACCTTCACCGTGGAATAGGGAAAGCGCAAGCGCGTGAGTCCTTCCAGCCGCTCGACGTTGCGGGCCTTCGCCTCTTCGGCCTTCCATGCAGCGATGGTCTCCTGCTCCCTGGGTTCCACGTTTCGCCGCCAGTAGGCCATGAACGCGGGGAAGTGCGACTCACCCTGCTTCAACGCTGCGACCAGTGCAGCGCTGTTGTCATAGGTGTAGGCGAGCCGATACAGGTCGGCGTAGCTGCGGATATCCGACACCATCGCGTACGCGGGGAGAAAGGCACCGGTATTGAGCTCTTTGACGTCATCGAGCGGCACGGACGCTCGCAGGTCGGGGAAGTTCGCGTTGTCCCGATGCAGCAGATAGAACAGGAAGTCGGCAAAAGGCGAGGCGACAAATTCCAGCGAGGGAGCAGCCTGGCTTGCATCAGTCGATGGCGCAGCATGGACAGCGCCTCCCAGCAACATCAGAACGGCGACGAGAAAACCCAGCGTGTTTCCAGCTTTGCGTGCGCGCATGTCAGTCCCTCATTGGCGTGGCAGTTCGACAACCCCTGAAGCCAGGCACATCCATCCGGCCGGAGTCGTTGGGTCCGGTCAGACACGCGAATGCCGCAGCATCGCGTCTATCTTTCTGAGTTCAGGCGACGCAACAAAGGGGGACGTCGTCGCCAGATGACTGCATCAAACCCCAGTCACCCGTCGGTGACAAGGGGGAGATATCGGCCACGCGGCACACGTTGTGCGCACGCGTGGCGATCTGCTGCTCCGGCATCACACGTAGCGATCGGCCAAGGCATCCGTCGCGCTGACCAGGACATCCACGATGGCGGGATCGGCCGCGCTATGACCGGCCAGCACGATATGGAATGCCGCCTCTGGCCATGCATTGGCGAGGTCGCAGGCGCTCTTCACCGGACAGATGATGTCGTAGCGGCCATGCACGATGGTGGCGGGGATGTGCCGCACACGGTCCACGTCACGCAGCAGCTGATCCGGCTCGAGGAAGACGCGGTGGCGGAAGTAGTGTGCTTCCGCGCGTGCCACGCTCACGGCGGCATGCGGGTCCTCGAAACTGCCGGGCTCGTCGGGATCGTGGACCAGCGTCGTGCTGCCGCCCTCCCAATTGCCCCACGCGATCGCCGCGGCGATGCGGACGGCCTCGTCGTCGCTGTCCAGGCGTCGCCAGTACGCCTCCACCATGTCATGGCGTTCCTCCTCGGGGATATGCGCGAGATAGCGTTCCCATCGCTCGGGAAAGATCCAGCGCGCACCGCCATCGAGTTCGTTGAACCAGCGCAGCTCGCCGGGCCGGCCGAGGAAGATGCCGCGCAGCACCAGCCCGAGCACACGTTCGGGATGCTTCTGCGCATAAGCGAGCGCCAGCGTGGAACCCCACGAGCCACCGAACACGACCCAGCGTTCGATGCCGAAGAATTCGCGGATGGCTTCGATATCGCTGACCAGATGCACGGTCGTGTTGTCGCGCAATTCCGCATGCGGCGTCGACTTGCCGGCGCCGCGCTGGTCAAACAGCACGATGCGGTAGCGCGCCGGGTCAAAGAAGCGGCGGTGATACGGCGACACACCAGCCCCCGGGCCGCCGTGCAGGAACACCACCGGCAGGCCATCGGGATTGCCGCATTCCTCGACGTGCAATTCGTGGATGTCATCCACGCGCAGGCGATGGGTGCGGTAGGGCTCGATCTCGGGGTATAGCTCGCGCACGGGTGTTCTCCGTTGAAGTGCTCGTCCCAGCATAGCCATCCCTGGTCTCGTGGGGCAGTCGCGCACAGGGTGCGCTCCCACAGTGTGAAGGCTACGGAGCCATGGTGGGCGAACAATGGGCGCTGGCCATCGTGCTAACGATGGCCAGCGCCCACCCGATCCATCCGCCAATTTCCTTCATGCCGCTTCCCTGGGGCGTTAAGGCGAGGCGGGTCGTAACCCGATCAGAGCTTGTAGTTGATGCCGAACATCACCGTGCGGCCCCAGGTGTTGTAGTCGAGCGGACGTCCGATCGACACGCCATTGGGCAGCGCGGAAATCTGCGCGGTCTTGTACGCCGAGTTGGTGAGGTTGTAGACCTGCAGCAGCACCGACAGGCCGTTCCATGAGCCATCGGTGAAGTTGTAGCCGGCCTGGAAATCGGTCTGCTTGTCGGCGAGCACTTGCTGATAGCCCAGCTGGTCGAACAGGGCGATCGCTTCGCCGGTGAAGGAGGAGCGATAGCGTTCGGAGATGCGCACCGACCAGCCGTATTTCTCGTAGTAGAACGCCAGGTTCGCCACCTTGCGCGAGAGGCCGGGCAGGGTGGACGGCGCGCCCGGAATCGAGGACACCGAACTCACCGGCACGGTGCTGTTGGTCAGCGAGAAATTGGCCTGCATGCCGAAGCCGTCGAGCGGACGGGCGATCAGCGCGCCTTCGAGCGCACCGGACAGTTCCAGGCCTTCCATGCGGCCGCCCGTGCCGTTTTCCGGCGTGGTGAACGAGCCGATGTTGCTGGTCGGCACCAGGGTCGGATCGTTGTTGACGTACTTGGAGAAGTCGTAGTTGAGCACCGTCTGGTTGTAGATGTAGTTCAACAGATTCTTGTTGAACACCGCGACGGCGACGTAGCTGGACTTGCCGAAATACTTCTCCCACGACAAGTCCGTGCCCACCGCGACATAAGGCTTGAGCTCCGGATTGCCGCCGCTGCCCGTCCACAGCACCTGGCCGGCCGCGGGGCCATCGGTGACCTGATACACGCCGGCCGAGGTGGCGACCTTCTCATCATCGATGCGTCCGCGCGTCATGGTCTTGGCGAAACCGAAACGCAGGTATTGCTGGTCGGCGATCTCAGCCGCCAGGTTCAGGCTGGGCAACACGTTGTTGTACGTGGTGCCGCCGCTGATATTGCCCACCAGGGTGTTGCCGTTGGTCTGCAGCGCTGTCGACGACTGGTCGGTGTGTACAAACTGGACGCCCATATTGCCGCGCAGCGGCACGTTGCCCAGCATCGTGTCGATATTGAACTTCACGTAGGCGACCGGCACTTTCTCCTCGACGCTGTAGTTGCGCGCCCAGTCGCCCTGGCCGTTGCCGTCGGTGAGATAGAACTGGCTGTTCAGCGCCGCCAGCACGTTGTAGTTGAGGATCGGCCCGATGCCGCCGTAATTGATCGAGGTGGGTCCGTACAGGAAGGCCGGATTGACCGGTACCGAGTAGCCCGGCTGGTAGGTGCTGCCGGTCGAACCGTTGCCGTTGAGCCACGCGAATTGCACGTCCGCCGACTTGGTCTTCTTGCGGTCGGAGTAGTTCACGCCCACATCCACGGTGCTGAAGATCCAGCCCACCGGATGGGAGACCTGCAGGCGGATCGCCTTGATCACATCGTTCTGGTGGTCGAACTCCTGGCGGCCGTTGTAGCCGTAGCCATCGGGGTCGGTGAACTGGATGCCCGATGGATCGGCCAGGTTCACGCCCGCGTTGAAGTTCGGAAAGCCGTAGTTGAGCGGCGTGGCGAACTGCACGCTGGTGGTGCCCTGGCCAGGAATGCCGGTGAACAGGTAGGCGTCGTGCAGGTCTTTCTTCGCGCTGGAATAGGACAGATCCGCCACGCCCTGCCAACCGCCGCCGAATTCGAACTGGTTGTTCCAGCCCACCGAGAACAGCTTGTCGTGTTCCTTGGTGTACTCGTTCTGCAGGATCGGCCGGATGCCATCCATCGTGCCAGTCGTGACGACCGGATAGGGTTGCGACGGCACCACGCCCACATTGCTGTACACGGCGGGGCCGGCGTTGTCATAGGGGCCGCTCGCCCACTGCACGCCGTTGGTGGTCTTCTTTTCGTTGAAGGTGGAGTAGTAGGTGTCCAGCGTCGAGTGGTACCAGTCGTTCGGCGCCCACTCGAGCACGGCCATCAGGCCGTTGCGCAACTGGTTCTCCGACTGCGCGCGCAGCTGCATGCCTTCCTGCGAGAGCACGCCGTCGGGCAGGCCCGGCGAATGTGGTCCGCCCCAGGCGCCTTCGATGCTGCCCGGGCCGTTGTTGAGGCTCCACCACCACGCCTGGTACTGCTTTTCCTGGATCGGCGAATCGAGTTGGGCGAAGCCGATGGCCAGGCCCAGCGTGTGATCCAGAAACTGGTCGACGTAGGAGAAGCTGGCGCGATGGCCAAGATCGCCCACATCCGAGCCCGGGTTGTTCTTGCCGTTGGTGGTGTACTCGCCGCGCAGGTTGGCCACGATGGTACGGGTGGACAAGTCCAGCGGCTTGAGCGTGTGCAGGTCCACCGTGCCGGACAGGCCCTGGCCGATCAGGCTCGCATCAGGCGTCTTGTACACCGCCGCGCCGCTGATGAGTTCCGCAGGGTATTGATCGTATTCGACGCCGCGGTTTTCGCCGATGGTGGCCTGCTCGCGGCCGTTCAAGGTGGTGCCGGCAAAGTCGGGCGCCAGGCCGCGGATGGAAATCTGGTTGGCACGACCATCCACGCGTTGCGTAGCGAGGCCGGGCAGGCGCGCCAGGCTTTCGGCGATGCTCGCATCGGGCAGCTTGCCGATGTCTTCGGCGGAGATGGCCTCGATGATGTTGTCCGAGTTCATCTTGGCCTTGATTGAATTCTCGATGCTGCCCGCGATGCCGGTGACGGTGATCGCATCGAGCGTGGCGGCTCGGTCTTCCGATTTGGGCAGCGCGTTCTGGTCGGTCTTTGCAGGCTTCGTAGCCGGCGTCGGCTGGGTGCTCTGCGGCGTGCTGGATGGATCCTGTGCCTGTTGCGCAAACACCGGTTGCGCAGCCGCCAAGGCGATCAGGGCAGCGGCACATGCAACGGTGAGTGGGCGCTTGGCCCCGATGAAACTTGCGACGAAAACCTGCGAGCGGCGACCGTTCATTCCCTTCCCCATGACGTGATTCGATGACTGCACCCCCCGGTGCAGCACGCTGAAACGCACTTGGACATGACCGGCAATTTCTTGCGGTCAGACTTTGGGCGGTAGGTTTCTGCGTGGAGGGGGAGCATGAGCGAGAGAATTTGCCGCTGTCATCATGCGACGCAGCAAGTTCGTTCATGGTGCTGAAGGAGACGCGCTCCCCGGTTCAGCGAGGTGAGGAGACTGTCGTCTATTTGCTGGACGACGACGTGCAGCCGGCAACGATGGGCGCTGCGTTCGGGCCGGCGGTCATGTCGTACAGGTCGCCGTTGTTGCCCTTGGTCCACCACGTATACGGACCGGCCACGTATTTCACGCCGGAGCCGGCCATGGTGTCGACAAACAACATGGGCTTGTCCTTCACCAACAGCAGCGCAAAGCTCTGGCCGCCATGGCTGTTGTAGTACGTCACCTTGAGCGACTTGCCAGCCTGGCATTGGTAGTTGCGCTGCAATGTCCCGTCCACCGGGATCTCCGGCACGTTCAGCGTATCGGCCAGCGCCGTGGCGCCAGCCACGGAGACTGCCGCGCCCAATACCAGGCGCAGCCCGTTGCGATGCAAAGCGTTCATGGCTTACTTCACCTCGTCGTAGACGTATTCATGCTGGTCGTCGCGCAGGACCAGCTTGCGATTGTCCGCCGTGCCGGAGACGACGAATTCGAAACCATCGGATCCCGGCGAAATGGTCACGAACGACAGCGAGCCGTCGTCGTTCTTGCGTGACGCCACATCGCTATGCCACGCGCCGAAGTTGAAGACCAGGTTCTTGCCGCTGCGATCCACCTGGATGCTGCCCACGGCCGGGTTGCGATAACGGTCCGCCAGCTTGGCTGCCTGGGCGGGATCGGCGGGCACGGTCAGGCGCTTGCGCTGGGCGGCGATCTCCGCCTTCAGCCGCTTCACGCCGGCATCGATGTCACCCTGCGCCAGCGGCTTGCCGTCAAACAGCACTTCGAGCAGCCGGCGCTGGAACGGTCCGCGTATGAACACGCCGGCGTCGGCATTGGTGAGGATCACCGCACCCACGCCCTGCTCGGGCAACCACAGCATGTCCGAATGAAAACCGGCCAGGTCGCCACCGTGATGCACCACCGGGACGCCCCAGGTGTGATCCACCATCAGGCCCATGCCATAGGTGGCCGTGGTGCCGAGCGCCACGTTCGGCTTGCGGCGTTCCAGCAAGGCTTCTTTTGATACGTAGCGTTTGCCGTCCGGCAGTATGCCGTTGGCCAGCTCCATCTGCACATAGCGCAGCATGTCGCTCACCGCGCTCCACGCCGCACCGGCGGGACGCGCCGCGCGGATGGAATCATTGATGCCCATGCCGGCCACCGCCGTATGGCCGTCCACATCCATGCCGTGTGGCGTGGCGTGGTCGCCGAGCAGGGCGCGGTCGTAGTCGAAGGTGGTGATCTTCATGCCGAGCGGATCGAACACCTGCTTCTGCATCGCCAGGTCGTAGGCCGCGCCCAGCTCCATATCCGGATACAGCACATGGCCGCCGATATAACCGGCCGCTGCCGCCATCAGGTTGGAGTACTGGAACAGCTCGCCGAACTTGCTGGTGGGCTGCATGCCCGACAATGCCCGCAAGACTGTCTCCGGCGTGGCGTCGCGACTGTTGAGCAGCCATTCCATGTCCTGCCGCGGCATGCCGGTGCAGGCGCAGATCAGGTGCTTGATCAGCACTTGCCTGGTGGTTGCCGCGTCGCCCAGCCTGAAGCTGGGCATCACTTGCACCACGGGCGTGTTCCAGGTGAATTTCTTTTGATCGACCTCGCGCGCCAGCATCAGCGTGGTCAGCGCCTTGGTATTGGAGGCGATCATGAACAGCGTGTCGGCGTCGATCGGCTCGGGCTTGTTGATCTCGCGCACGCCCAGGCCGCCGGCGAACACCACCTTGCCGTGATCGATCAGGCCGATGGCGACGCCCGGCACGTCGTACGCCTTGCGTGCATCGTCCACGAAACTCTTGAGCGTTTCGATGCGCGCCGCATCGAGCGGATGCGCCTGCCTGCCGGCGAAACTCTCGCGCTGGTAGCCCTTGGGCAACAGGCGGTCGGAGATCGCGCGCAGTTGCGAGGCGCGCTTTTCGCCCACCGCATTGGCCACGTCGTAGATCAGCACGGTGTACTGGTCGCCATGACGGTAGGCGATGGCGGTGACGCCGCGCTTGTCGTTGGCGGAGGTCTCGTAGTTGTAGATGCGGATCTGGTCCCAGTTGTCGCGCGGGGATACATCGGTCGCCACCTGCAGCGGCCAGGTCTTGGCGGGGGCATAGGCCTTCCACGCTTGCGCCACGGCGTCATCGGGAGTGCCGGCCTTCACGTCCACCAGCACGGCCTGCGAACCGGCCTCGGGCGGATTGAGCGTCAGCTTGTTGCCGCTGGCGTGCAGCGTCCAGTCGGAGGGCAGCATGAATTGCGTGCCGGACGATGTGCTCTTGGGAGCATCGGCCTTCACCGCCGCGCCCGCGGCCGGTGCAGCAGGTGAGGTCGCGGTGCCGGCCAGCGAAGAAGCGGCCAGTGCAAACAGCCCGACAAACACAACGCAACGCATCAACATGGAGGTACCTCGCAGCGAGGGAAACGCTCTGTTGTCACGCGCCGGAACGGCGACCCGGCGCGACATGGTCGGAGACACGGGTGGTCCGGGGGAGTCTACACAGGTTGCGATGGCGTGCCAGTGCGCGTGGCCTCCACAGCGCACGCGCTACGCCGTGCCATACAGACGCCGCGATGCGGTCCGGTCCGGACGGCGCGGCCTTGCCACCGAGCGTACGGCTAAGCGCGACCTGACCGTTCCATCGATAGGGGAACTGCGATGAAGCGTTGGCTGTCCTTGCTGCTGTGCCTGCTGGTCGTCCGCCCGCTGTCCGCGGCGGATGCCGGCAAAGACCCCAAGACCGTGCTGCTGGCGTTCTACAGACTCGCCATGCAGGACTTCAAGCCGGCCGAGGCATGCGAGAAACCAGTGAACCCCCATTCGATGTTCTGGGCGCAAGTGCATGCCGCCCTCGCGCTGAGTCGCACTCAATTCAACGCAGCAGCGTGCACGCCTTCGCCGCGCACACGGCCGGGACATCGGCCGCTCACACGCTTGAACAGGCGGCGAAAGGCCGCTTCGCTGCTATAGCCCAATTGCTGGGCGATGCCCGCCACCGATTGCTGGCGGTCGCGCAACAACTGCTCGGCCACGCTGACGCGCCACTGCGTGACATATTGGATCGGCGGCTGCCGCATCAGCTGGGTGAAGCGCTCGGCAAACGCGGAACGGGACATGCAGGCCAGGGCGGCCATCGATTGCATGGTCCAGGCCTTGCCGGGATGGTCGTGTACGGCCTGCAGCACGCGGGAAATACGCGGATCGGCCAGTGAGGCAAACAGGCCCTGGCGTTCTTCCGTGGTGCGGGAGTAATCGCAGATCGCCAGCGTGAACAACGCATCGGCCAGCTTGTTGAGCAGCACAAGGCGGCCGGCGCAGTCGGCGTGCACCACCTGCGCCATGGTCGAAGCCAGCTGTCGGAACGGAGCGCTGGCGTCGGCGGCATGGATGACCATGCAGGCGGGCAAGGCCAGATTGAGCGGATGCTGGGAACTGCCGGTGAAGCGGAACTCGCCGCAGATCAGGCTGGTCTGCAGCATGTCGTCCCCGTCCCCGTCCCCGTCCCCGTCCCCGTCACCGCCGATGCCGCTGAGCCGATGCGGCGCACCGTGCGGAAAGATCACCAGGTCGCCGGTTTCAAGCGTCACCGCGCCGCCGAGTTCCTCGCTTTCCACCTGGCAGCGGCCGGTGCCCACCAGATGGAACAAGCCGCACTCATAGCGCGGTGCATCCGCAAACCACGAACCGCAACGATGCAGCTCGGCGACCACCTGCACCTGCAGCATCGACCGGTTGAGCAGGGACTCCAACGCCGGTTCCACCAGTCGCGGGCGCGGGCCGGCGGGTAGCGACGGATTCGGTTCGATGGACATGGGGTTCCTTCCGGCGGGTCTCATCAAGGACTTCGCCGCCGGTAGGCTGCCGGTTACATCGCCGATTGGATGACCGCTTAGAGGGCTGATCCTCCTGGCAGGGCCAGCTGTCCGATCAGCCCATCGCCCAGCCACTGCGCCAGCAGGGCGGCCATGCGGGGCAGGTCTGAATCGCCATGACGCTGGGCGAGGCGTTCGCACAGTTGCGCAAAGGTGTCGCCATGGAGGGCGCCGAGCAGTGCAGGCAATTCGCGCGTTTCAACCTGCCGGTAGCGCACGTCCAGCGCCGGCCGCCATACCAGCAGATGACGTGGCCGGCGCCAACGCCGCAACGCCGGACGAGGCTCGCCCCGGTCGGCCGCACGCCGGAACGCATCGATATTGCAGGTACTGCGCAGCAGATGCGCGTGCGGCAGAGGATGCAGCCGCAATGCCGCCCATCCCTCGGGCGCGATGCCCGCCAGTTCGGCGGCGCTGACCGTGCCATGGTCGGCTGCGTCGAACGCGGTGGAAATGCCCCAGTCCAGTCGCGCCATCTCGGCCAGTTCGGGCCGGTCACGCCATGGCGCCGTGCGGGTGAGAAACCCGGCGAGGCCTGCGCCATGCCAGCGAATATTGAAGTGCGTGGAGGGATGCGCGGCCACGTAGTCGTCCAGCAGCCCGGCGAAGCGTCGCCCGGACAGCAGGGCCAGACCGGGAAACTCCGTTGCCAGCGCCTCGCGCAGACGCATGCGATAGCCATGCTGGTAGATGGCGAGCCGGCTCGACTCGTCGGCCCTGTCGTCACCGCGCAACGAGCCGGGCAAGGGCGTGCCGCCCGCCAGCATCGCATCGGCCAGTTGCAGCTGCAGGGCGCGCAGATCGCTCACGCGGCTTCCTGCATCAGCGCGTCGGCCAGCGACCTGGCATGGTCGAGTTCCACCAGCAGCTCGGCGAGCGGAGGAATGTGGTCGTCGCGCTCGATCATGGTCGACACGCGACCGAAGCGCCGCACGGCCTCCACGTAGAGATCCCACACGGCATCGACCACGGGTGCATCATGCGTGTCGATCAACAACTCGCCGCCGTGCTCGTGGCCGGCCAGATGGAATTGCTGCACGCGTGCAGGCGGCAGGCCGTCGAGATAGTCCAGCGCGGCAAACCCATGGTTGTGCGCGCTCACGTGCACATTGTTGATGTCGAGCAGGATGAGGCAATCGGCACGCTCGGCGACGGCGGCGAGAAACTCCCACTCGGTCAACTGCGACTGCGCAAAGCTGATGTAGCTCGACACGTTCTCCAGCAGGATGCGCCGCCCCAGCTTGTCCTGCACGCGGCGCACGCGGTCCACCACATGCACCAGCGCTTCCTCGGTGTATGGCAGCGGCATCAGGTCGTGCAGGTTGACCCCGTGCACGCCGGTCCAGCACAGATGATCGGAGATCCAGGCAGGTTCGACGTGTCGCGCCAAGGCCGCAAGCTGGTCGAGATAAGCCATGTCGAGTGGATCGGTGCCGCCGATGGACATCGACACGCCGTGCATCACCAGCGGGAAACGCTCGCAAAAACGCTCCAGCCAGCGCAGCGGCCGGCCTCCGGGAACCAGATAGTTTTCCGAAACGATCTCCAGCCACTGGACGTTGGACGGTTCGTCGATCAGCGTTTCGTAGTGATCGACGCGCAGGCCGAGACCGAAGCCCAGATAAGGCAGCTGGCGGGAAGTGGGCATGGCGTTTCTCGCGATAAAAAGCGCGGGGCTTTCGAGCGGGCCGAAAGCCCCGCGATCAAGCTCAGGAGGCCTTGGCGGCTGCCTGGGCGGCGTCACATTCCTGCTGGCTCTTCTGCATGGTGAAGCCCTGGCCCTTGCAGGCGTTCTGGCCCTTGCAGGCATTGCTGGCCTGCTTGCAGGCGCCATGGCCCTTGCAGGACGACGAGTTCATGCACTTCACGCTGGCGGTATCGGCCGACTTGCTGCCGTCGGTCTTCTCGGCCGCCGAAGCGGACATCGTGGTGACGGCGAACAGGCCGGCAACCATCATCGCCATGGCGGCGCCGTTGAGCTTGTTGGTCTTCATGGAAACACTCCTGACAGGTGGACGGCCGCTTGCTGGCGGCTTGGATGGACAACGTCGGGCCCGGACACCATGGCCAAGCACTGCCGACTTCAGCATTCTCGACAGACGGCCAGCCGCGCGCTGTCCCCACGCGTCTCCCTTTTGTGCCCGATCGTCCGGCGATGGAGGTGTCGCGCAGGACCGGACGGCGGGCAAGAAAGCATGGACGACCAGCCATGGCGGCGATCGCCAGCGCTTCGCATGATGCCCGCACCTCAATCCCCGGAAGCTGACGTCATGCGCCCCTACCTCGCCGACAAGGCAACGCAACTGCTCGCATGGCTACAGCGCATCGAATGGCTCGGGCCCTTGGTGGTGCGCGTGGTATTCGGTTACTTCTGGCTGGAAACCGGCATCGCCAAGGTGCACAACCTCGATGGCTTCACCCAGCGCTTCGTCGGCTGGGGCATTCCCTTCCCGGCGTTCAGCGCGGGACTGTCCGCGTGGACGGAATTGCTCGGCGGCCTGCTGATCATGCTCGGCCTGTTCACCCGCCTGGTGTGCATCCCCATGCTCATCAACATGGCGGTGGCCGTGGTGCTGGTCGTATCGGCCAACCTCACGGGCCTGGATGACTTCGTGGAAGCCGACGAGATCGTCTACAGCCTGATCTTCTTCTGGCTGCTGATCAGCGGCCCGGGCAAGGCCAGCCTCGACACGCTGCTGGCGCGGGCGCTGGGAATTCGCACCGCATCCGAGGCGACACCGTCAGCGCGCATGGCCATCCCTGTCATCGACTGACGGTGGGGCACAGGAGTCTTCGTGATCATGAAAACCAAGTTTCACCGATGGATGTTCGGCACGCTGTTGCTGGCGCTGGCCGGCACCACAGCCGCCGCTGAAGTGCCTTTCGACCAGGCGTCCTATGTGCGGACGCTGGCCGCGGGCAAGCCCGTCGTGGTGTACCTGCACGCCGACTGGTGTCCGACCTGTCGCGCGCAGCAACCCATCGTGGATCGCCTGTCAAAGGAACCACGGCTAAAGGATGTGACCATCTACGTAGCGGACTTTGACAAGGAAACGGCGCTGGAGAAATCGCTCAAAGTCACGCAGCAATCGACGTTCGTGGTTTTCAAGCAGGGCCACGAGGTAACGCGCTCCACTGGCCAGACGACAGAGCCTGCCATTCGCGCGGTGCTTGAGCAGGCGCTCTGATGGATTTTGGTCTGGGCACTTATGTGCTGGGTTTCCTGGCCGGCATGGCGACGCTGTTGTCGCCGTGTGTGCTCCCCATCCTGCCGATCCTGATCGCATCGGCGCTGTCCCGGCATCGGTGGGGCGTCGCGGCGCTGGCATTGGGCTTGAGTCTTTCGTTCGCGTTGACCGGAACCCTGCTCGCCACGCTCGGTGCTTCGATCGGCCTGGAGGCTGGCACCTTGCGCGTTGCGGCCGCGGTGCTGATGGTGGTGTTCGGCCTGGTGATGCTGTTGCCGCCGCTGCAGCGTACGTTTGCGCGTATCACCGCGCAGCTGGGCAACCGAAGTCAGCAGGCGCTGGGTTCGGTGCGTGGCGAAGGCGGCTTCAGCCAGTTCCTGATCGGCTTGCTGCTGGGACTGGTGTGGAGTCCTTGCGTGGGGCCGACCCTGGGTGCGGCGACCACGCTGGCGGCACAGGGCACGCATCTGGTGCAGATCGCGCTGTTGATGCTGGTGTTTGGCCTCGGCGCCGGACTGCCACTGCTGGCGCTGAGCACGGTGTCAGGCGCCGCCATGACACGCATGCGCGGCTCACTGATGTCGGCGGGCAGCGTGGCCAAATCGCTGCTGGGTGCCTGCTTCGTGGTGATCGGCGTGCTGGTGATCAGCGGCCTGGACCGCCGCTTCGAAGCACTGGTGCTTTCGGTCAGCCCGGATTGGCTGACTCGCCTGACCACGTCGCTATAAGGTGCTTGCGCAACGCTAGCGCCACTTCACCGATGCCAGCAGGTCCGACAACCCCACCCACAACAGCTGCATGCCGATGCAGAAGGTGACCAGCGCAAACAGGCGCATCACGATCTTGGTGCCGCCGGAGCCCAGCCATCGCTCCAGCGTGTCGGCGAAGCGCATGCAGATGTAGATGCTGGCGCATAAGACCACCAGCGCAGCGGCGACGCCGAGGAAGTGGACGGCCGACAAGCCATCCTTCGGCGAGCTGGTACCAAGCGCGATGGCCACCGAGATGGAGCCCGGACCCACCATCAAGGGCAGGGTCAGCGGGTAGAAGGTCTTGGCGGCCAGCGATCCGCTGCGCGAGCCGGGGTTCACTTCCTGCGCCTTCTCGTTGGCGGCATCGTCATCGTCGGGCTTTTGCAGCAGGTTCCAGCCCGCCACCGCGATGATCATGCCGCCCGCCACGCGCAGCACCGGAATGGAAATGCCGAAGAAGGTGAGCACGTAGGCGCCCATCAGCAGCGACACCAGCAGGATGGCGAAGCTGTTGGTGGTGACGCGCCAGGCCAGTTCGGTGCGTTCGGCAGCCGTAGTGTTGGGCACCATGCTCAACACGATGAAGGCCGAGCCGATCGGGTTGATGATCGGGAACAGGCCCGTGATGAGCAGCAGGGCGGTCTGGGTGAAATCTCTCAGCATGCTCGCAGCTCCCCGGGGCAGGCTTGCGGTGGGATCACGATGTGTGGCGCACCGGGCCCGCTGGCAGCCCGCGGGGAAAACCTAGCATGTCGATCCGCCGACCGCGCCCCTCATGCCTGCGTGTTTGCCTCGTCGGGTGTCGCGAAGCGGTGAAGGATGCCGCCCAGGCTGCGCAGATCCTGGCTGTTGTGCCGCGCCACGCGATGCAGCGCCTGCGCCGAACCGCCGCGCAAATAGCCCAGCCACGCGGCCGGCGCTTCGGAGCCGGGCAGGTCGTCCTCGCGCACGACCTGCAGCAGTTGTCGCTCGGCGGTGGCCAGGCGGCAGTTCTCCCAGGCACCGCGCCAGCGGCGCCGCACGGGGTGGAGCAGGTCGATATGCGCCAATCCTTCGAGCGGACACGCACGGTGGTGCAGGCGAAAGCGCGTCTTGAGCAAGGGCGAGTCGTACGACTTGCCGTTGTAGCTCACCAGCACCGCATCCGGACGCAGCCACGACGCGAAGCAATCGAGCATGGCCGCTTCGCCGGCCAGCGTGGTGATCAGCAGCTGGCGTTCGCGAAAGCGGCCTTCATGCCAGTCGCCCACGCCGATCATGAAGGCGCGTGTGCCGGTGCCGCCGGCCAGTCCAGTGGTTTCCGTGTCGAACAGCACCAGTCGTTCCGCGGCGATCTCTTCGTCGACGCGCGCAAACGCGGCATGGAAGGCAGGCGGTTCGGGCGGCCACGCGCTGCTCGTTTCGCACAGCTGCAGGCCGGGTGCGATGGTCTGCCCGGGTAGCGACGAGGGTTCGATGCTTGCCTTGCGTCGTGGCGTGGCGGCCGCGCCTTGCGTGCGCTGGCGGATGCCGAGCAGCTGCGCGATGTTGTCCGGCAACGCGGGACGCGGCTTCGCCGGCACAGCCACGGCGGCGGGTGCGGGCGGCACCACGCCGGCCTGGCGACGCAGGCCGCGCAATTTATCGGCCAGCGCGCTCATAGGGCGACGATCAGGTCGAGCACACGCGTAGCGAGCGATTTCAGCGAACGCTCGTTCTGTTCGTCCGCGGCCAGCACCGGGCCAACGCAGGCAGGACAGCCGCCGCGGCAATCGCAACGACGCACCAGTTCGCGCGCGAGGCGCACCAGATCTTCGCGTCGCTCATACAACGGTGCGCTGAGTCCCACGCCACCAGGAAAGGCGTCGTAGAGATACAGCGTGGGCACGAAGGGGCCGCTCATCGATGGCTCGCCCTCGCCGAAGCCCGAGCGAAGCTGCGCGCGACCGTTGGCGTCCGGCGTGGCGAACCACGCACCGTCGCCGCTACCCACGGCCTTCTGCAGGTCGCGCGCTTCGGCCGTCACCGCCACCGTCGCCACGATATGCAAGGCATGCGCCGCCGCTAGGAAACCGTCGAGCGCCTCCTGGCGATGATCGAACGCCTGTTCCAGCGCGCGTTGCGGCAACTGCCACCACACGGCGGTGGTATGCAGTTCAAGGTCGGGCAGGTTCACCGGGCCGTAGCCGATATTTTCGTGGGTGTAATAGCGGATCTTCTTGTAGCCCGCCACGCGGCGCGCTACATGCACTTCGCCGTGATGCGCACTGCCATTGCCGGCCGGCGAGCCATCGAATGCCTCCAGCACTTTGAGCTTGGTGTAGTCGATGGCGTCGGTGTAGTAGTCCACGTTGGTACGCGTGACGAAGGCCTTGCGGCCGTTCCAGTCCAGCCGCTCCACCTGGTAGGGCACCGACTGGATCATATGGATGGCGCCCTCGTACAAGGTGAGCGAGGCCGCGCTGAAGTCCACCTCCGCCACGATGGTCTGGCGACCATCGGTACGATCCACCACCACGAAGTTGCCGTCGGCCACCGAACGCAAGGACACCGCGTTGGCGGGGTAACTATCGGCGATCCATTCGAAGCGCTCGCCTTCCTGATGCAGCACGCCTTCTTCGGCAAGCACCTGCAGCCATGGCGTGGCGTCCTGCGGGCCGAACAGCTCGCCGTCGCGGAAGGGCAGCTCGAAGGCGGCGCAGCGGATGTGATCGAGCAGGATCAGCGGCTGGTCGGCGGCGATGCGCGCATGTTCCGGCGTGGCGTCCTGGAAGAATTCCGGATGACGCACCAGATACTGGTCAAGCGGATCGCTGCTGGCGACAAGCACACCGAGCGAGGCCTGCTGGCGTCGACCCGCGCGACCGAAACGCTGCCAGGTGGCGGCGACGCTGCCGGGATAGCCGTTGAGCACCACCACGTCGAGCGCACCGATATCCACGCCCAGTTCCAGCGCTGAGGTGCTGACGATGCCATCCACCTGTCCCGCCCGCATCTCACGCTCCGCCGCGCGACGTTCGGTGGGCAGATAGCCGCCGCGATAAGCGCGAATGCGCGGCGCCTTGCGCGGATCGCTGTCGAACACGTCCTTCAAATACTTGGTGAGCACTTCCACCATCAGCCGCGACTGCGCGAACACCAGCGTCTTCAGTCCCGCCCGGATCGCTGTGCGCGCAATGCGGTTGGATTGCGAGCGCGCCGAGGCACGCAGGCCCAGATCCGCATTGACCACCGGCGGGTTCCACAGCAGCACATGTTTCTCGCCCACCGGAGCACCGCTTTCGGTAATCGCGGTGACTGGTTGTTCGATCAGCGCGCTCGCATGCTCCGCTGGATTGCCGATGGTCGCCGAGCACAGGATGAACTGCGGCGTCACCCCGTAGAAAGCACACACGCGCTGCAGGCGGCGCAGCACGTTGGCCACGTGCGAGCCGAATACGCCGCGATAGGTATGCACCTCATCGATCACGATGTAGCGCAGGTTCTCGAAGAACTGCGCCCACTTGGTGTGATGCGGCAGGATCGCCTGATGCAGCATGTCCGGATTGCTCACCACGATGTCGCCATGCAGGCGGATCGCCTGGCGCGCATCGCCCGGCGTGTCGCCGTCGAAGGTGAAGGCTTTGACGCCGAGGTCGCCGGCCTGGTTGAGTTCCAGCAGCTCCGCCACCTGATCCTGCGCCAGGGCCTTGGTGGGAAACAGGAACAACGCCTTGGCGCGCTGGCGGATCGCTGCGCTGATCACCGGCAAGGTGTAGCACAGCGATTTGCCCGAGGCGGTGGGCGTGGCAATCACTACATGCTCGCCCGCAGCGGTGGCATTCCATGCCTGGGCTTGATGCGCATAGAGCTGATGGATACCGCGTGCTCGCAGCGCCTGGGCAAGTGCTGGCGGCATGTCGCCGGGTAGCGGAGCGAATTGACCCTCCCGTCCCGGGAGGACGAACGAGCCGGTGATGCGGTCGCCGTAACGTTTGGCAAGCCGCCGGGCGAGCTGGTCGCCGCCGGAAACGGGTGCAGCCAGCGCACCGTCGCCGCGCACCGCGCGTTGGGCCATGGGGTTAGGCAAGGCGTTCATCGGTGCGCTCCATCGGGGGATGGCATTGCACCCGCAGGCCGTCTCAATCCCTGAGACGGCCCGGTGCGGCGTGGCTTAGAACATCCAGGTCAGGCTCATGCGGGCCGCCTGGTCGTTCGCCCGGCTGGCGAACTGGCCGTTGTAGCTGGCATCCACCGTGACGTTACGCGACAAGGCGAAGCTCAGCCCGCCGGTGAAGGCTGCCGCATTGCGAGCCACCGGCACGCCATCGACGGTGTAGGCCAGGTTGCCGTTGGCAAAGCGCAACGCGCTGCTGGTGGCAGTGTCACCCCAGGCGTGCTGCCAACCCAGGCTGAAGTGCGCACGCAGGCCGCCGCTGGCATCCAGCGCAAACGCGCTGCGCAGGCCGAGCGTGGCATAGGTGGACGAATCGGTCTGCGCATTCGCGTCCAGCGCCGCGGCGCCATCGCCTTCGCTGGCGGCATCCGTGTGCAGACGCACATAGGCCACATTGAGGAAGGGCGAGAACGTCGCGGCCGGCGTGCCGAACGCGTAGCTCGCGTCGATATAGGCCTGCCCGGTGTTGCCGTCGTACTCGCTGTTGTAGCGTTCGTTGAAGGTGTCGAAGGCCACCGAGCGATGGCTGTCCACCGTCTGCCAGCTATACGCCACCGCGCCCTGCAACTGGAAGGCGTCGGCATGCAAACCGCCGTATACACCCAGGTGCGTGCCGGTGGTGTGCGACGACGAACCCAAGGCATCGACATTCGCGCTGTTCTGGCCAAAACCCGCCACCGCACCGATGCGTGCCTGCGAACCCAGCAACATGTCCGCACCGACCAGCAGGCCGCTGCCGTTCGCTTGCAGGCGCGAGGCATTGCCGTCGCCATCGTGATTGCCCCAATGGCCCCAACCGGCGGTCCAGGCGGATACGCCGTTGTCGTTGGTGGCACTGGTTCCGGTGGCGCTGTTGTTGAGGCCAAGCAGGTGATCGTTGATCGCGTCGCGCACGTAGCGGCTATCGTCCATCAATGCGGTGCGTGTGCTGGCGTAGATCTCGCCGGAGAGCTGGTCATACGCATGGCGCGCCGTTGCTGCGTCAGCCATCACCACGGCGTTGTACAGGGCGCTATTCCAGCCCAGCGCTTCGACCGCCGTGGCCGTGGCGCGTTCGTTCGGCGTCTGTGCGACACCGGCGAAGCTTACGTCGTTGCGCTCCAGCGACAGCGTCACGCTGTTGGCGCCATAGGCCAGCGTGGGCGTGAGGAAGGCGAGATTGCTGCTGGCCGAAGCAAACTGCCCAGTGATGCCCTGCGTGGCGGTGAGGATGGTGTAGTCGGTGCGCGGAGCCCAGTTGCCCGTCGTACCCAGCACCACCGTGCTGCCGGCGATGCTGGCCTTGCCGTTGACGGTGAGCAGGTCGGCCTGGCCGGTGGGCGCCGCATCGATCACCAGCGCGCCGTTGGCAGCCTGCGTGTAATTGCCGTTGATGGTGAGGGTGCCGATCGAGCCACCCGGCTGCAGCATGCCGTTGTTGGTGACATTGCCCACGATGGTGCCGTGACCGCGCAGGGTACCGCCCGCGGCCACCTGCACATTGCCGCCCAGCGTCGCAGACGCATTGCTCGCATCGCCAACTTCCAGCGTGCCGGCCTGCACCGTGGTGGTGCCGGCAAAACTGTTCTTGCCGTCGAGCACCAGCATGCCGCTGCCGCTCTTGGTGAACGAGCCCGTGCCGCTCAGCACGCCGTTGTAGATGCCGTCGCTGGCCTGGTCGAACACCAGCGCCGCGTTGTTGGTGATATTGCCCTGCAGGCTGGCGGTACTGCCCAGCAGCGTGCCGCCACTGATGGTGGTGCCGCCGCTGTAGCTGTTCGCGCCGGTGAGGGTGAGCGTGCCGCTGCCGGTCTTGTTAATGCCGAAGCTGCCACCAATGACGCCCGACTGCGTGGCCGCATCGCTTCCATCCACATCGAGCGTCGTTGCACCTTGCAGGCTGATCGCATTGGCGAGGTTGATGCCGTTGCGATAGACCAGCGTCGGCGCCGCGGCCACCAGCGTGCCGGTGCCGATCGCGCTGCTGTTGCCCAGCACCAGGGTGCCGCCGCTGACCGTGGTGTTGCCGCTGTACGTACTGGCGCCGTTGAGCGTGGTGGTGCCGGCGCCGATCATCACGCTGGCAAAGTTCGCGATGGAACCGGCATAGCTGAAGCTGTTGCCGGCGCCGGGCGCAATGGTCAGCGTGCTGCTGCCGGTGCCGCCATTGATATTGCCGTTGATCACTGCCGAGCCGCCCAGGATCTGCAGGCTGCTGTTGCCGCTGCCCAGATCCACCGCCAGGTTGCTGCTGTCGGCCGTGATGGTGCCGTAGTTGATCACGGTGGCGTTGTTGCCGCCGGTGTAAACCGCCGCTGCCGTGCCGCCGCCTTCCAGCGTGCCGCCGGCAAGGTTGGTGATGGTGACGGTGAAGGCGTTGGCAGCGCCGGTCACGGCGATGGCGGAGTCGCTCTGGCCGCGGATCAGTCCGCTATTGGTGACGCTGGTATTCCCATAGATGCCCTGGGTGGGAATCGACGCGTCGGTGGTCGGGTCCTTGTCCAGGCCGGCCAGGGTGATGCCGCGGCCCGTGCCGGTGTTGACGGTGCCGTCGCCATTGGTCGCCGAGTTGTCGCCTTCGATGGTGCCGGAGTTGACGATGGTGCCGCCGCCCACGGTCACGCCTTCGCTGGTGTCGTTGTACGCATGCAGCGACTTGATCGTGCCGGTGTTGGTGATGTTGACCAGGCCATCCACGTCGACACCGTCGCCGTCGCCATTCACGCCGTTGCCGGTGATCGTGCCGTGGTTGACCACGGTCACCACTTCGTTGGCGTTGAAGCCGTCGATATTGATGCCCGAGCCGTTGTCGCCCTGGATGGTGCCGCCGAGGTTGTTGGTCACCGACAAGGTGTACGCGCCGCTGGTGGTCACATCCGTGTTGCCGCCGGTAATGCCGTGGCGCGCGCCTTCGATGGTGCCGGTGCCGGCCACGCTGGCCGAACCGGTGGTGGCATTGACGATGGTGATGCCGCTATTGCTCTGCGCATCGATGCCATCGCTGCCGTCGGTGCTGCCCGCTGCGTTGGTCGATTTGATCAGGCCGTCGTTGTAGACAAAGCCGTTGACGCCGGGACGCACGGCGTCCGCTTCGTACGCGTCGATTTCACCGCTGGCGTAGTTGTACAGCTTATTGCTACCGGTGGTGATCGCATTGAAGTCGATCGCCTGGGCGCCACCGAGTGACGCATTGGACGAAACCAACTTGCCGTAGTTGTAGAACACGACGCTGCTGCTCGCCTTGTTCATCTGGATGACGTCGTTGTCCGCCGTCTGCATCAACGCGCCCACACCGTTGGTGACGGTGAGCGTGAGGTTGCCGGTGTTGTCGCGGATGGCGCGGCCGGTGGTCGTATCGATCAGGCTGCCGTTGTTGGTGATCGTGCTGCTGCCGGTCACGGTGACGGCGACCGCCGTGCTGCCGCCGATCGACAGCGTGCCGGTGGCGTCGATGGTGCCCGTCTGGCCCGCGGCGAGGGTCTGTGCGGTGTTGGAGGTTTGTCCGGCGGTGATCTCGAACGTGGCGGCGTGGGCGGTATCGACCAGCGCGAGCAGGATTCCGGCGACGAGCAGCTTCTTCTTCATGGGGCCCCCTGTGGCGTAAGCCCGCAAGTGTTGCGATGGCATTGCGTAAGACCCATGACAGCTTGGCTACGCCGTCCGGCCCTTTCCTTAGCGTTGTCTTAGAGAGCCTTCGCGGCCAGCCGCAGGCGTCTGACCTGGCAGAGAAAAAATCAGGCGGGACAGTCGCTTAAGTGTTTCCTAAGGCGCATGACCGATAATCCCGGCGTACATCGCCAGCAGGGCGAAGGAGCGTCAGGTCGTGCACATTCTTCTGGTCGAGGACGACGCGCAGCTGGGAGCGGCGATCCAGCGCGCCCTGGAACGGCTGAGCTATACGGTGTCGTGGCTGCGCGACGGCCGTTCGGCGCTCAACGCCATGCGCGATCGCACCGCCGACCTGGTCTTGCTTGATCTGGGCCTGCCCGGTCGCGACGGTATCGAAGTGCTGGTGGAGGCGCGCCGCGCCCATGTGGATACGCCCGTCCTGGTGATGACGGCGCGCGACGGGCTCACCGCGCGCGTCGATGGTCTGGATGCCGGCGCCGACGACTACCTCACCAAACCCTTCCATGTGGAAGAACTGGCTGCACGCATCCGCTCGCTCACCCGCCGCATGCGCGGCCTGTCGGTGAACCGTATCGAAGTGGGTGCGCTGAGCCTGGACGTGGGCACTTCAGAGGTGACCTTTCGCGGCGAGGCGGTCGACCTCACCCGCCGCGAATTCGCGCTGCTGCAGGCGCTGATGGAAAGCGCCGGCCGCCTGGTGCGGCGCGAGAGCCTGGAGAATTCCCTGTACGGACTGGATCACGTGGTGGGCAACAACGCACTCGAAGTACTGGTGCATTCGCTGCGCCGCAAGCTGAGCTTCGAGACGGTGCGCAACGTGCGTGGTTTCGGTTACATGATTCCGCAGGATCCCAAGTGAGCCGCGGCAGTTTGCGCGGACGTCTGCTCTGGTTGGTCCTCGGCGTTCTCGCGGTGGTGCTGGTGCCCTTGGCGATCTACAGCCTGCGTCGCACCACCAATGAAGTGAACGAGCTTTCCGATGGGCGCCTGGCGCAATCGGCGCGCACGCTGCAGACCTTGATCAGCGAGATCGGGCTGCCTGCCCTGCAACGCCGCAACGCCGAAGCAGGCGTGGTGGTGCCGATCACGGCGCGCTCCACCCAGGAGCTGGTGCTGCATGGCCACACCTATGAGTCCGAAGTCGGCTTCCAGGTGTTTGACCGCGACCATCGCCCGCTCCTGGTGACCGGCAATCTCACTGCCTTGCCGCCGCCCGACACCGCCAAGCCCGGTTTCAGGAATCTGCGCTACGGCAATTATCGATGGCGCCTGTTCACCCTGCCGCCGACCGCCGATGGCGTGGTCGTGCGTGCGGCCGAGCGCTATGACAGCCGTGCCGACATCCGCACTGCGCTGTGGATCGAGCATGGCCTGCCGCCGCTGATCGCGCTCCCCGTGCTGGCCTTGCTGGTGGGCTGGGCCGTGCGGCGCGGGTTGCGTCCGCTGGATGCGCTCGCGGAAAAACTGGCCGCGCGCAAACCGGGCAGTCGCGACACGCTCGACGTCGCCGACGCGCCGCGCGAACTTGAGCCGGTGCTCGCTGCACTCAACAGCCAGTTCACCCAGCTCGAGGAGGCGCTGGAGCGCGAGCGCCGCTTCAGTGCCGACGTGGCGCACGAACTGCGCACGCCGCTGGCCTCCACCATGATCAACCTGGAGAACGCCGAGGCCAGCCGCGATACGCGCGAAGCCGACGTGGCCCTGGCCGGCGCGCGCGAAAGTCTCGCTGCGCTGGCGCGCCGGGTGGAACAGCTGCTGTCGCTGGCGCGCCTGGAGGCGAGCTCGCGCGCCGAGCAGAACAGCGATATCGACCTGCTGGCGGTCGCGCGCAATGTCATCGAGGAACTCTCATCGCTGATCGGCGACTCCGATGTGGAACTGGACGTGGCCCTGGCCGATGGCACGCTGATCGTGCACGGCCACGAAGTGGCGCTGGCCGCGCTGCTGCGCAATTTGCTGGAAAACGCGCTGCGCCATGTGCCGCTGGGCGGCCAGGTGCGGCTCAGCATCCAGCGCGAGCAGGACCAGGCCGTGATCGACGTGATCGACAATGGCGAGGGTATTCCCCCGGAACGCCGCGCGGCCGTTTTCACCCGCTTTCACCGCGAGGCCGGCAGTCAGGGCGAGGGCTACGGGCTGGGACTTTCCATCGTGCAGCGGGCGGCGCAATTGCACGATGCGTCGATCCAGCTGCTCGATTCGCCCTATGGCCGCGGCCTGCGCGTCTGCGTCCGCCTGCCGCTGGGCGACTGCCGCGCCTGAGTCCGCGAGATCCTGGCGGCGCTTACAAAGTGAACGCTAAGCCAGTTTCGCTAGGGTATGGACTCCCTACTCATGCCTGGATTGTTGGTGTCTTCTCTGTCTGCCAAGCATCGCAGCTTCGCGGCCATCGCCTTGGCCATGTGCCTGGCGGGCTGCGCCACCAGCCAGCCCAAGCCGCTGCCGGAACAGGCCGCTTCCGCGTCATCGCTGTCGCAGCTGCAAGGTTATGACGCCGCCGCGCTGCCGCTGGACATGGCCGCGGTCGAGCGCCTGGTGCTGCTCAATAATCCCGACCTCAAGACCCAGCGCGCCCGGCACCAGGCGGCGCAGGCGCAGCGGCTGCAGGATGGCGTGCTGCCCAATCCCACCGTCGGCGGCAGCATCGGCTATCTGCTGTCGGGTCCGGGTGACGCGACGGCCTGGACGGCCTCGATCAGCCAGGACATCGCCTCGCTGATCACCCTGCGTCCCCGCCGCGAGGCGGCGAAAGCCAGCGCCGATGAAGTCGACGCCGGCCTGCTGTGGGAGCAATGGCAGACCGTGGGCAAGGCGCGCCTGCTGGTGATCGATCTGGTCGAAGGCCAGCGGCAGATCGCGCTGCAGACGCAGGCACTGCAGGCCCAGGCGGAGCGCGAATCGCGTATCGCCAAAGCCGTCCGCGATGGCAACCTCGAGCGCGTGGCGGTGGCTTCCGATCTCGCCGCTGCCGCCGAGGCACGCAGCGCACTGAGCGACATGCAGCGCCGCCAGCTCGACCAGCAACAGCAGCTCCATGCGCTATTGGGTCTGCAGCCGGGCGTCGTGCTGCCGCTGGCGACAAACTTGCCATCCGCCCAGGTGGACCCCGCGGCGATCCGCACGCAGTTCGACAGCGTGAGTCGTCGCCGGCCGGACCTCGTTGCTCTGCAGCTGGGCTATCAGGCCCAGGAAGCGAACTTGCGCGCCGCCGTGCTGGCGCAGTTTCCGCCGCTGGCGATCGGCTACGACGCCTCGCAGGACAATAGCCGGGTGCGCAATGGCGGCCCCGCGGTGAACTTCACGCTGCCGATCTTCGATCACAACCAGCACAACGTGGCGATGGCCCGCGCCACCCGCGACCAGCTGCACCAGGAATACACCACGCGCCTGGCGACTTCGCACGACGACGTCGAAGCGCTGCTGGCGCAATACGCACAGCTCGATGCGCAGCATCAGGCGCTTACTCCCGCTACCGACGACGCCGTGCACGCTGCCTCTGAGGCCGGCCAGGCGGCGCAAGCCGGCTTGATCGACCTGCGCAACGTCACCGATCTGCGCGTGGCCGCCCTCAACCGGCAATTGGCGCAACTGGCGACCGAGCAGGCCATGCTCGAACAGCAGGCTGCACTGGAATTGCTGGTCGGTCGCGGCATGCCGACTTCTCTCGAACAGGATGTGATGGCCCCATGAGTTACCGACAGCCATGGATCGCTGCGGCGCTGGCCGCGTTTGTTTTGGCCGCCTGCTCCAGCAGCGAAGCACCGGACGAAACGGCCGTGAGCGCCGCGGTCACCACCGTGCCGCTGAAGCAGGGCAGCGTGGCCGATACCGTGACCGCCTACGGCAGCGCCGGTCCGGCCGCCGATGCCGCGCAAGTGATCAGCGTGCAGGCCGCGGGTCGCGTGACGCGCTGGAACGTCACGGCGGGTGAGTCGGTGAAGCGTGGACAGTCCCTGCTTGCCTTCGCACTGGCGCCCTCGTCGGTGGCGGCCTATCAACAGGCGCTGACGGCGCAGAAGTTGGCCCAGGCGCAGCGTGCCCATACCGCGCAGCTGCTGTCGCAGCAACTCGCCACCCGCGATCAGCTCGAGCAGGCCGAAAAGGCCTTGCAGGATGCGCAGTCCAATCTCGATGCACTGGTGCAGCAACAAGGCCGCAGCGCCACCATGGATGTCACCGCGCCGTTCGATGGCACGGTGGTGACGGTCGACGCACCGCAGGGCGACAACCTGCAGGCGGGTGCCGCCTTGCTCACGCTGCAGCGTGGTGACGGCATGGTCGTCACGGTCGGCGTCGAGCGCGATGCGATGACGCGCGTGCAGGTCGGCGCGAAGGCGGATCTTGCGCCCATCGATGGCGGTGCCGCCATGCACGGCACGGTGCGCCGCGTGGCCCATGCGTTGGATGCGCACACGCATCAACTCAATGTGGAGATCGTGCCCGATGGCGCACTGGTCAGCGGTGAGGGCTTCCGCGCCGACATCATCGTGGGTCAACGGCAAGGCTGGCTGTTGCCGCGTGATGCGGTGCTGGGCGACGACGCGGATCGCCATGTCTTCCAGGTGGCGAACCACAAGGCGGTGAGCGTGCCGGTCAAGGTGCTGGGCGAGACGGACAGCATCACCGTCGCCAGCGGCGCACTCGACGCCAAGCTGCCGCTGGTTACTGAAGGCGCGACGCAGCTGGACGACGGCATGGCCGTGCGCCTGCCGACGGAACAGGCCAAGCCATGAGCTTGCCGACACTCTTGGCGCGGCACGCGCGTGCCATCGTCATCGTGGCTTTCGCACTCGCGCTGGCGGGTCTGGCCAGTTCGCTCACGCTGCCGGTGGGGCTGTTCCCGCAAGTGTCGTTTCCGCGCGTGGTGATCGATCTCGACGCCGGCGACCGGCCGGCGGACCAGACCGCGCTGCTGCTGACGCGGCCGGTGGAAGAGGCGATCCGCACGGTGCCGGGTGTGGCCGGTCTTCGATCGGAAACCACGCGCGGTTCGGCACAGATCTCGGTCGACTTCGGCTGGGGACGCGACATGATCGCCTCCACTCTGCAGGTGGATTCGGCCATTGCACGCGTGCTGCCGAGTTTGCCCGCGGGCGCCAGCTACAACGTGCGCCGCATGGATCCCACGGTGTTTCCCATCATCTCCTATGCGCTGCAGTCGGACAGCATGTCGCCGGTTGCGCTGCGTGATCTCGCGCAATACCAGATCGTGCCGTTGCTGGCGTCGGTCGAGGGTCTCGCGCGCGTCGACGTGCAAGGCGGCGAAACCGCCGAAGTGCAGGTGGAGGCCGACCCGCGCAAGCTCGCGCAATACGGTCTGAGCCTGGACGACCTGGCCACCGCCGTGAGCGGCGCCAACCAGCTGGAGGCCGTCGGTCGGCTGCAGGATCGCAATCAGCTTTATCTCGTCGTCGCCGATCACTCGCTGCAACACATCGAAGCGATCCGCAAGATCATCGTGAAAAACGATGCGCACGGCTGGGTGCGATTGTCGGATGTCGCCACGGTGCGCGATGGCTACGTGCCGCAATGGATCAAGGTGAGCGAGGACGGCAAGCCTGCCGTGCTGTTCAACGTGTTCGAGCAGCCGGACGGCAATGCGGTGCAGATCGCCAGCGAAGTACGCGCGCGGCTGGCCTCGTATCGACTGCCCAAGGGCGTGACGCTCAAGCCGTGGTACGACCAGAGCGAGCTGGTGGTGGAGTCCGCCCATAGCGTGCGCGATGCGGTGTTGATCGGCCTGCTGCTCGCCGCGGTGGTGCTCTTGGTATTCCTGCGCAATCTGCGGGTGACCCTGATCGCGATGCTGGTGGTGCCGGTGACGCTGGCCGTCACGGTGTTGCTGCTGCAAGTGTTCGGCATGAGCTTCAACATCATGACGCTCGGCGGCATCGCGGCTGCCGTCGGCCTGGTGATCGACGATGTGATTGTGATGGTGGAACACGTCGCGCGACGAGCGGGCACGCTGGATGGCGGTGGCGAAGCCGTCGTTTTGCCAGCGGCGCGAGAGTTCCTCGCACCACTGACTGGATCAAGCCTCGCCACGCTGATCGTGTTCGTACCGCTGGGTCTGCTCAGCGGCGTCACCGGCGCCTTCTCCAAGGCGCTCTCGATTACCATGGCCAGTGCGCTGGCCGTCTCGTGGCTGGTGACCGCGTTCGTGGTGCCGCCGCTGTTGCGGCGCTGGATCGACTTTCGACACTGGCATGATCCGGGGCTCGATCACGAAAGCTGGCTGTCGCGTTCGCATGCGCGCCTGTACGACGCGTTCGCGCGCCGCCCGGCGTGGCTGCTTGCGTTCGTCGTGCCGCTGCTGGTGATCGGCGGCGTGGCTTACACGCACGTGACCACGGGTTTCATGCCTTCGGTGGACGAAAGCGGCTTCGTGATGGATTACTACACCAAGCCCGGCACCTCCTTGCCCGAAACGGCGCGGCAGGTCGCGCAGATCGAAGCCATCCTGCATGCGATGCCCGAAGTGGACACGTTCTCCCGCCGTCTCGGCACCGGGCTGGGCGGCGATCTGGGGCAGTCGTATCACGGCGACTTTTTCGTGCGGCTGAAACCCGATCACGCGCGTGCCACCGAGGACGTGATGAGCGACGTGCGCGAACACGTGGAGCACGAGGTGCCCGGTGTGGAGGTGGAGCTCGCACAGCTGATGGAAGATCTCATCGGCGATCTCACCGCCGTGCCGCAGCCGATCGAGATCAAGCTGTATTCGGCCGATCCGGACACGCTGGTGCCGCAGGCGCGACGCGTGGCCAAGGCGCTGGCCGATATCCCCGGCGTGGTGGAGATCAAGGATGGCCTGCAACTGGCCGGCGATGCCTTGAACGTGCGGATCGATCCCGACCGCGCCACGCTCGAGGGCATGACGGTGGCGGCGGTGACGCAGGCGATCAACAACGCGCTGACCGGCGTGGTGGCCACGCAGTTGCCGCAGGCCACCAAGAGCGTGGGCGTGCGCATCCGCATGCCGGACTCGATGCAGTGGCGGCTGCCGCAGCTGCTCGCCTTGCCGGTACGCGCACCCGACGGACATGTCTTTCCATTGAGCCGCGTCGCCAGTATCGCGACTGAAAACGGGCAACCGCAGATTTCCCGCGAAAACCTGCAGCAGATGACGGCGGTGACGGCGCGCATCGACGGCCGCGGCATGGGCGCTGCCGTGGCCGACGTCAAGAAACTGCTCGCGCAGCCGGGCATGCTCGATGCCGATACGCGCTACGAACTGGGCGGCCTCTACCAGCAGCAACAGATCGCCTTCCTCGGCCTGGGCAAGGTGTTTCTGATGGCGCTGGTGGCGGAATTCGTGCTGCTGCTGTTTCTCTACGGCCGTGCCGGGCTGGCCCTGGTGGTGATGGGTTGCTCGTTGTTCTCGGCCACGGCGGTGTTCATCGCGCTATGGCTGTGCGGCGTGGACCTCAACATCACCGCGATGATGGGCATGACGATGATCATCGGCATGGGCACGGAGATGGCGATCTTCTACGTGTCCGAGTACGTCACGCTGTCGCGCGAGCTGCCGCCGCTGCAGGCTTTGCGCCTGGCCAGCCGCGATCGCCTGCGACCGATCACCATGACCACGCTCGCCGCGATTCTCACGCTGTTGCCGCTCGCGCTGGCCTGGGGGCAGGGTGCTGGCATCCAGCAACCGCTCGCCATCGCGATCATTGCGGGGCTCGCCTTGCAATATCCGTTGGTGCTGCTGGTGATGCCGACCCTGATCGGCGTGGTGGCAGGACATGCACGAAGGCGATGAGCGGCCACCAGCGCCGGCTGGTGCCTAGCTCGGAAGACCGGCGATGCCTTCGATCGGATGATCGTGGGGCGGCTCCGCCGCCGGCACGGTCGTGGGCACGATGCCCTCGGCATGCTCGCCGTAGATGACGCGGTTGCGGCCTTCGCGCTTGGCCTGGTACAGCGCGTTGTCGGCATCGATCATCAGCTGGCGCAATTCGTAGCCGCTGCGATCGGTAGACGCCACGCCAAAACTCGAGGTGATCACCACGTTGCGGGTCTCGCCCCACAGCGGGGTGGCGGCAATCGCCTGGCGGATGCGCTCGGCGCGTTCGCGCGCCTGCGACGCGCTGCAGTCAGGCAGGTACAACGCAAACTCTTCGCCGCCGAGGCGCCCGAAGATGTCGCGGCGATGCAGATGGTGCTGGCAGGCAGCGACGGCGCGCTTGAGCACCAGGTCGCCGATGACGTGGCCGTGCGTATCGTTCACTTCCTTGAAGTGATCCAGGTCCAGCAGGATCAGACACGAGGTGCGGGTGGCCTTGGCCGCCGCGCGCAACGCCAGTTCGGTCTCGTCGATGAAGTGCTGGCGGCTGTGGATGCCGGTGAGGCTGTCGCGTGTCGCCAGACGCTTGAAGCGCATCTGCGAGCGCTTGATGCGCAGCAGCCATAGCGCGATCGAGGCCACCACGGTGAGCAGCAGGGCGATATACAGCCGGCTGGTCTCCATGTCCTTGTGGTCGAGCTTGCGCTGCAGTTGCAGGATCTCGTTCTGCTTGTTGAGCGAATCGACCTGCACCTTGTTGGCCAGCAATTGCTGCCTGACCGTCTGATAGGCGATGGCGCGGGCGCTCACGTCGGTGAGATAGCCCTTGTCCGCATCCATGTACAACTTGTGGAGGTCGAGCGCGGCACGCGTGTTGCCTTCGCGTTCCTCGACCTGGTACAGCACCTGGTAGGCCGGCCCCAGTGAATCGGAGTATTTGTCCTTGATGGCTTCGGCAACGGCTTCGCCCGCGTATTTGCGCGCCGCCGTGGCGTCGCCCAGCTGCCAGTAAGCCTGCGCCAGCGTCACGTTGACCGCGTTCATCAGCACGCGATAGTGGTACGAGACGAATTCGTCGTAATGCGCCTGCAGCAGGGCGATGGCGTCCTTGGGGCGCCCCTGGTCGATCGCGTACTTGGCCTGGTCGTTGCGCAGCGAGTTGGCATACAAGGCCTGGTTGGCCTTGATGCACGTATCGATGCCGCGATCGTATTCGGGATCGGTGCCGCGCACCTTGCCTGCGCGGAACAGCACGCGCAGCTTGAACGCCATGCCCTGGCACGCGCGGTCGCGCAATTGGGGGTCATCCAGGATGCGCTGCGCGTAGCTGGACGCCAGGTCGAACTGCCCCGCCGCGGCAAGGAACTGCGCGCCTTCACCGAGTGCCTGGTAGCGGGCCTCCGGATCTTTCGCCGCCGGCATCAGATCCATCAGTACGCTCAGTTGGGTGAACGCTTCCTCGTAGTGCCGACTGAAGCCGAGGATGTTCACCAGCGTGGCCAGCGCGCGAACCTGCAGCGTGGTCTCGCCCGAGTGCGTGACGATGTCGTGCAGCGCCGGCCCGGCGACGTCGTAGCGACCTTCGAACGCCAGTTGCCAGGCATCGAGATAGCGCAAATGCCATTGCTGGTCGGAGGAAAGCTCGCTCGCGCGCTGGTCCAGTTCACCGAGCAGGCGCAGGAACTGGGCGTGGTCGGCGGTTTTGATCTTGTCGGCCTGCGCCAGCATCTGCACCGGATCTTGCGCAGGCGCAGCTGCGGCCGCGACGGCCGCACCTGCGTGCCAACCTGACAGCAGCACTGCCAGGATGATCGCCCGCCCGAAGTGGCCGGCGCGGAACATCGTCATGCTTTCTTGCTGGGCTTGGACGGGGGTGCGTCGCTCTCGCTCTCTTCGCCTTCCTCGCCTTCCTGCTCTTCTTCCTCTTCCTCGTCGGGGCGACGCGGCACGGTCTGGAAGCAGCACAGCGGTACGACCTTCAGCAGCGCATGAAGCTCTTCCACGTTGCGAGCCAGGATGGCTTCACCGGCGGTAGCCTCGATCTTTGCATCGGCCAGCGCCAGTGCGATTTCGTCCTTGGCGCCCTGAAATAAACGCGCGTCGCTGCCAAGCCTTTCCAGAAACTCGATCACGTTGGACATGCGGTTTTCCCCCCTAGCGGTTGATACGACGGCCACAACTTCCTTGCGCCTTGCGCGTGAACGGCGACGCTGCGCTTTTCCCAGGCGGAAGGAGCGGCAACGAGGTCTCGCTTGTTTTCCCCGATATCCCCACGCGACTGGCCGATTCGACTTTGCCCCTGGCTCGGCGCGATTTGTGATGATAGCGCTGTTTTTTGCTGGAAATGTGCAAGGTGAAGACGACGCCGGACCTGCGCCGGCTCGGCGTCGAGACAGACCGGGCCGCCGCGGATCGCATGTCGACTTAGATGCGGTGCGCGCCGGCGATGGCAGCGGTATCCGCCAGCGTGAGATCGGCCATGGACTTGGATCGATTCGATAGCATGCTTCGTTGGGCTTGGACATTCGGGCAGCAGTCGCTGCCCACGCAAACGAAGCTGGCGGCCTGAAGGCGAGCTTGGGCGACGTGCTCCAGCACCGAGGTGACCGGCAGGTTAGCGTCCGATTGTGTCATTGCGCGTACGAAGAGGTCCCCACGAAGGACATCACTTCGGCCAGGAAGGCGTCCGTATGTTCGCCATGCAGGCGATGCCCACTGCCGAACTGGCGGGTGACGGCGTGCGGAATCTGTGCGGCCAGCAGGGGCAGTCGCGCGCTGACCAGGCCGTCGTCATGGCTGGCCAGCAACAGGCACGGGGCGCGCACGCCGCCCAGGCGTGCCCACCATGCCGGCATCGGCGTGCGCAGTTCCGGCAGCACGGTACGGGCGGAGCGCACGTCGAATTGACGCAACAGCATCAGGCGCAGCAGTTTTCCTCCACCCAGCAGATGCAGGGAGCGCACCCAGGCGGGGCCGGGCCGGGCGGCTGCCAGGGCGGCGGCGTCCGCCATGTCGCGGGGTGGTACCGGGGCGGCTTCAATGATCAGGCGACGGATGCGCTCGGGCTGGCGAGTGGCCAGTTTCAGGGCCAGATGCCCGCCCAGCGAATGGCCGATAAGGTTGATGGCGCCCAGCCCGAGCGCATCGAGCAGGGCGCTCAAGTCCTCTTCGAAATCCATCAGCGAATAGGTGGGCGTCCACTGGCTGCGCCCGTGCCCGCGCAGGTCCGGGGCGATTACCCGGAAGCCCTGTCGCGCCAACGCTTCGGCGATGTACTCCCAGCTGCCGGACTGGCTCGCAAACGCGTGGATGAGTACCACTGGTTCGCCGCCCTCGTCACCGCACGAGCGATAGGCCAGCCGATGGCCGCGCAGCGGGAGGAAGCGATGCATCGACAGGCGGCTATCCAAGACATCCGGGCTCCACGGCGCGATGGTGGCAATGTCGCATGGCGACCGGCGATGCGGTAGCAGGAAAGTCGTTACTGGCTCGCTTCATATTGAGCTGGCTATGATCGGTCGGTCGACGGGGTGTCGGCAGCACAACATCGGTCAGGCCATGGAGAGGAATAGGGCGATGAAACAGCGAACGATTTTTGCGATGGGCTTGTGGGCTGGCGTTTTAATCGCGCCGGCATGGGCGCAGCAGGACACGCCGGCTCAGTCGGAGGCGCCCTACCATGAGCCCCTGAGCGCGGCGGCAAAGACACAAGCGCCTTCGGCGCCGACACTGGCAGCTCGCGCGTCGTTGCCAACCTTTGCAGTGCAGCCCACCGCGGCCCAGCGCGTCTCGCAGAACGCGATGACGTTTGCGGCCCTCACTGCTGTCTCGCTGGCAGCCCAAAAGCGGGGCAGCTTCCCGCCCCCTGCATCTGCGCCATCGCAGCCTTATCGCCCCGCTATGTCCGTGCCTGAGCCGGCAACCACCGAACGACTTTGCCCGCCCCTGGGTTCGCAGAACATGCCGGCGGCCTGCAACACCGACGCGATCGTGACGATGGAGCACCGCGGGCCCGGCGTAGCCGTCAAGCCCTGAGCACTTCAGTCGCTTGATCGGGACGCCGGTGACACTTCCAGCGAGTGCACTGGCGCGTTGCGCAACGTCGTGACTGCCGAGGTGTGATCACTGGCTTTACGTCGTGGGCGAGGTTCCGCTGCCCGTCTTCAGTTTGGCCAGTGCATCGAGCAGGGTCTGTCCCTTGGGCGTGCCCAGGCCCGTGCATGCATCCCACCCTTTGGCTGCCTTGAACTTGCCGTTGCTGCCCTGGGTGATGTCATGGAACGCGGCAAGTCCGATGCTGTAGAACGCCTCATGCGGATCGCCGATGTTCTGCCCCAGCTGCTGGTTGAAGCGCGCGATGAGGGCCGCCCACAGCGGCGCGACTGCGCTGGTGCCGCCGATCACCTCGTTCTGTCCGTCCACGCGCACCTGATAACCGGTATTGGGATCGGCGTCGCCCGCGACGTCCGGCGTGCCGCGCCCGACGAAGCCATTGGCGGCCTTGGGGACTTTCATCGCCTTCTGCCAGGCCGGCAGCGCAAAGCTCGCGCTGACGCCGCCACCGGTGGCGCCTTCGTTGGTGGCCAGTTCGTTCCACACGGTCTCGCTGGTGATCGCCGTGCCGCTGGCCACCAGCTTGGTGCCGCCGCAGGCGAGCGCATAAGGGCTGGAGGCAGGAAAGTCGACATGCGGCTTGCCATCGCTCTCGCCATCGGTAAAGCCGCTGTCGCCACAGGCGACGGTGACGGTAACGCCAAGCGCCGCGGCATCCTGCAGTGCGCTCTCCATGGCGTTGAGCGATGAGGCGGACCAGCTGTCTTCCGGGCCGCCCCAGCTGATCGAAATCACCGACGGCTGATGGGTGGCGTCGTGCGCGGCCTGCGAGATGGCTTCGTAGAATCCCTGGTCGGTATTGGGCGCAAAGTACACGTCGATGTTCGCGCCGGGCGCGAGCGCGCCAATCACTTCCACATCGAGCATGACCTCGCCGTCCGCATCGCCACCGGGCTGGCTGCTGCCGCCCTGCACGGATACCACGTTGACGGTGGGCGGCTTGATGCCCAGCGACTGCATGCATTGGGTGAAGTCGCTCTGCGTAAAACCGCCACCGAGTTCGATCACCGCCACGCTCTGGCCCGTGCCGTCGAGCTTCGCGGGAAACTGATACAGCGTGCCCAGTGCCACCGGCGTATAGGTTTGTGCGGGCTTGGCAGCGGGGCGACGGAAGTGCGGGCGCGCGATGGGTCGCTTGTCGAAGCCGAGCACCGCAATGACGCGGGACGAAATATCGCCGGGCAGCGACGGCGGCAGATGGCACCCCATCATCTCCGGGCCGCCATCGGGCATCTGATAACGCCCCAGTTGCACGCCGAACGCCTGTTGCAGCGCCTGCGGCGTGCCGCGCAGATGCATCACGCGACGATGCAGCTCGCAACTGGTTTCGGTGAGTCCGTGACCGCGTGCGAAATTGCGAATCGACTCGGCATCCGCCGGATCGGCGCCCCACTGCGCACCGAAATCCTCGCGCGGCACGGCGGCCTGGTGCGGCCACGCAGCGGGCGTCGGATGGTCGCCGCGGCGTCGCATCACCACCGTGATATCGATGGGATCCGTACCTTCATGCGGTCCCAGGTAACGGGCTTCATTGGCGAGCGGCCAGTGATGCTGCTGGACGGCGGGCGTACTCATGGTCTGACTCCTGCGGGGCGGCGGGCAGAGAGACTGCACTCTCAAATGTTGCAGCAGGGTGTTTGCGCGGCGGCGCGTTCATGCAGGGTGCGGTTTTGTCGTCTCATCGACCGCGTCAACCTGCCTTTCCCGGCGAACCCTCCAACAGGCGCTAAAATGGGCCGATGTCCTGCCCGAGAGTTCACCCATGAGCTATCCCGCTGTCCGCATGCGTCGCATGCGTCGCGATGCCTTCTCGCGTGCGCTGATGCGCGAGAACACCTTGCTGCCCACCGACCTGATCATGGTCGCCTTCATCATCGAAGGCGAAGGGCAGCGCGAACCGGTGCCGTCCATGCCGGGCGTGGAGCGATTGTCCATCGACGAACTGCTCAAGCTCGCCGGCGAGTGCGTGCGCCTGGGGATCCCGGCGCTGGCGCTGTTCCCGTCGCCCGGTGCCGCGGTGAAAACCGAAGATGCACGCGAAGCATGGAACCCGGACAGCCTGATGCAGCGCGCCACGCGTGCGCTCAAGGCCCAGTATCCGGAGCTCGGCCTGATCGGCGACGTGGCGCTCGATCCATACACCACGCACGGACAGGACGGCCTGATCGATGAGGACGGCTACGTGATGAACGAGCCCACCATCGAAGCGCTGATCAAGATGTCGCTGGCGCAGGCCGGGGCCGGCATGGATTTCGTGGCGCCCTCGGACATGATGGATGGCCGCATTGGTGCGATTCGCGATGCGCTGGAGGATGCCGGCCACATCCATACGCGCATCCTCGCCTATTCCGCCAAATACGCTTCGGCGTTCTACGGCCCGTTCCGCGACGCCGTGGGTTCGGCCGCCAATCTCGGCAAGGGCAACAAGCACACCTACCAGATGGATGTGGGCAACAGCGACGAAGCACTGCGCGAGATCGAGCTTGATATCCACGAGGGCGCGGATGCGGTGATGGTGAAGCCGGGCATGCCTTACCTCGACGTGTTGCGTCGGGTGAAGGATGCGTTTGGCATGCCGACGTTTGTGTATCAGGTGAGCGGTGAGTACGCGATGTTGAAGGCGGCTGCGCAGAATGGGTGGCTCGACGAGAAGGCTGTTGTGTTGGAGTCGTTGACGGCGTTCAAGAGGGCGGGGGCGGATGCGATCCTGACTTATTTTGCGGTGGATGCGGCGAGGTGGTTGAGGGGGGAGTGAGGGTTCTCGCTCGTTGTCCCGGCGCGCGCATTCACTAGCTCGTCATCCCGGCGCAGGCGGAGATCCAGAGCCTCGGTTTCTGGTTGTCGCGTTACCGCAAGGGTGCCGCCTACGCGGCGGGCGTTTCGATCGGCTGCCGCCGCTCGAGTCACTTTTCTTTTGCTGGCCCAAAAGAAAAGTAACCCAAAGAAAATGGCCTGATAACGCCCGCAGCATCGTGTTGGGATAAGCCCGAACGCTCGAGGCTCGCTGTCATGGAACAACCTCCGAGGGTACACAGCGGGTACTTCAAAGCGCTGCGCAACGCGCCCGAATCGCTGAGGACTCAAAGCGGGGCCTCGCTTCGCATCGGCTTTAGTCCCGTACATTGCGAACTGAGTACCGCGCCTGGCGCTTGTCTGTGGGAGCGCACCCTGTGCGCGACAAACCTACGGAGCGATCCACCGCACTTCTCCCTCTCCCCTCCGGGGAGAGGGTCGGGTGCTCGCGGGGGCATATCTATTCTTCGTTTCAATGCCGGCGATGTGAGTGCAAGAGATAGCAAGCGCCTCACTACGTCCACCCATCACACATGCCGATACGTCCCCAGATCCGCCTGCACCCCCAACTGCTGCATGAAAGCTGCGGGATCAAACCGCTCCTGCGCATAACGCGCCTGCATCACCGCTTTGGCGGCGGCGAAGTGGGATTCGTGGCTCCATTCCACCAGGGTCATCACATTGAACTCGCCGGCCAGGTCGGGTTGGGTGAGTACCAGGTTCTGGCGGCAGCCGGGGAGTTTGTCGAGCAGGCGCTGGGTGAGGTGCAGGCGTTCCATGAAGGCCGCTAGGGCTTTGGCGGGGACGTTGAAGCGGTCGATGCGGTAGATGGATCGACGGGCGGTCGGTGGGCTCATGGGTATGCCTCGCAATGAAGTGCGTGGCACTCTAGGACCTCAAGCTAACTTGAGGTCAAGAGGTGTCGCATGAGTGAGGGTGCGAAGCACGGGCTGCCGACCACGCTGGGCGTGGGGGAGGTTGCGCGTCGCAGTGGTGTAGCGGTCTCCACGTTGCACTTCTACGAGACGAAGGGACTGATCCGCAGCGAACGCTCGGTAGGCAATCAGCGGCGGTATGCGCGTGCGGTATTGCGGCGCGTGTCGTTCATTCGTGTCGCGCAGCGCGTGGGCATCTCCCTGGCCGATATTGCTGCTGCGCTGGCTGCGCTGCCGGCCGGCGAGGCGCCCAGCCGACGCGACTGGGCGCGCTTGTCCGCCCAATGGCGCGCGGAACTGGACGAGCGCATGGCGCAGCTGAGGAAACTGCGCGACACGCTCGACGACTGCATAGGCTGCGGCTGCCTGTCGATCGACCGCTGCCGCCTGCGCAATCCCGGCGATCGACTGGCCAGCGAAGGCGCCGGGCCACGGCGGCTGCTCGTCAAGCAACGAACTTAGGCGTATGGCGCCTCGCCGTTGCCGAACGACCAGTTCTCCTTGGCCGTTTCCAGCAGGTTGATGAAGACATCCTGCGGTCGCAGTCCGGGTTCCTTGCTGAGGAGCTCCGCGGTGTACTTGTAGAACGCCTTTTTCTGCTCGACGGTGCGCGTGTTGTTGCAGGCGATCTGGATGATCACCAGGTCGTCGGTGCGCGCAATGCCGAGATAATTGGAGTCGTAGTCGAATTCGTCGGCGTCGTGCTGGTGCACCACGATGAAGCGGTCGTTCTGCGGCACGTTGAAGGATTCGATCATCGCGCGATAAATGCTGTTGCGAATGGCGGCGATGTGTTCTTTGGATTTGCCGCGGCGAAGCGAGACGCGTACGAGAGGCATGGGGGAATCTCCGGTGAAGGATCAGGGTTGTGATACGTGGCCAACGTCGTAGCGTTGGCCAGAGGTGTGGGCAGGAAGGCTCTCATCCCACAGGCGAAAGCTCACTCGCGTCCACGTGGTGGGCTCGAAGGCGCTGACGGCGGCGACGGCGCCGCGCTCGATATCACGCTGCAGCACGCTGCGTTGTTCCTCGCGCAGTGACTCGAGCGCGGCATAAGGCGCGATCGGCTGGATGTCGCGTGTAGCAAAGCGCGCATGCTCGGCCTCCGGCGAGAGATACACATCCCACACCGGCCACACGCGAATGGATGGCCAGCCGAAAGCCTTGGTGAGATTGGCGAAGCCCTCGCTGCCGAGAAAGCGTTGCATTGCCGCGCTGTCGCGCCACACGTAAAACGGCGCGTAGAGATTTTCATCCGACGACGGACCGCGCTCCGCGTGCAGATACGCCTTCAGCATCAGCCCCTCGAAGTGATCGAGCAGGTGCCCCTTGTCCGCGATGCGCTGCCGGACGATCGCCATGTCGTAGTCGGCGGGCAGGGTGAAGCTGTATTGCATCGCGATCACGAGTGAGCCTCCTCGTCTTTCAATTCGCGCAGTACCGCCGTGGCTGCAGGCCAGGCGGCATAGCAAGCCAGATGTGCCGTGAGCGTCCCGAGTTCGCCCGCCACATCGCCGAAGCTGCTTTGCCCGTGGCCGGAACGAATGCCCATGAACGACTCCTCGTGCGCTTGACGAAGCGAAGCCTAGGGCGGAGAGTACCGTCCTGAAAAGCGGAAAATATTGAATCAATAGTCCATAAAAACAGGATGATTGCCATGCGGCGGATCACCTTTGATCTCGATGTGCTGCGCACCTTCGTGACGGGCGTGGAGCTGGGCAGTTTTGCCCGCGCTGCTGACCGGCTGGGGCGCTCGACCTCGGCCGTCAGCGCGCAGCTGAAGAAACTGGAAGAGCAGGCCGGCACGCCGGTGCTGCGCAAATCCGGCCGCGGCATGGCGCTCACCGAGTCCGGCGAAACCATGCTTGCCTATGCGCGCCGCCTGCTCGAGCTCAATGACGAAGCCGCCGCCGCGCTGCACGGTGCAGAGCTGGAAGGTGCGGTGCGGCTGGGCCTGCAGGAAGATTTCGGCGAGAGCCTGCTCACTGACGTGCTGGGCCGTTTCGCCCGGGCGCATCCACGCGTGAAGGTGGAAGTGCGCATCGCGCGCAACGCTGAGCTGCTCGAGCGCGTGGGCTCGGGGCGTCTGGACCTAGCGCTGGCCTGGGAGGCCGGCATGACCACGCCTCATACCGAACGCATCGGCACCCTGCCGCTGCGCTGGATCGACGGCGCAGGTGCCGGCTCCAACTGGCCACGCAAGGACGGCGAGCCCTTGCCGCTGGTGATGCTGGACGCGCCCTGCATCATGCGGACCGCCGCCACCACGGCGCTGGACCGCGCGAATATCCCCTGGCGCATCGCCTTCACCAGCGCGAGCCTGGCGGGCACCTGGGCCGCCGTCGCGGCAGGGTTGGGCGTGTCATTGCGTACGCCCGCCGGACTCCCGGCCAGCGTGCGCGCCCTGCTGCCACACGAGACCACGCTGCCGTCGATGGGCGAATTGGGCTTGTGCCTGCACCGCGCCGAGGCCGAGTCGTCACCCGCCGTGGAGCGCCTTGCATCCATCATCACGCAACAATGGCAAGGCCTTTCGCTTGCTGCATAAGTCGTAGCGTTGATCGCTGACTTTCTCTTCAGGGGTCGGCTTACACAGCGTCAGCGTGGAATAATGCGATTCCCCCGAATGGAGCGCACGAGTGGATAGCCGCCATTTTCTGCAGACAGCGCTCGTATTCCTGCTGGCGACCGTCATCGCGGTGCCGCTGACCAAGCGCTTCCGCCTGGGTTCCGTGCTCGGGTATCTGCTGGCTGGCATCGTCATCGGTCCGCAGGAGCTGGGCCTGATCTCCGATACCGCGGGCGTGGCCACCATCTCCGAGTTCGGCGTGGTGCTGATGCTGTTCGTGATCGGCCTGGAGCTGTCGCCCCAGCGTCTGTGGGTGATGCGCAAGCAGGTGTTCGGCACGGGCCTGCTGCAGGTGCTGGCGACCAGCCTGGTGATCGGTGCGGCGGCGTACTACCTGTTTGGACTCACGGTGAATGCCGCCACCATCGTGGGCGGCAGCCTGGCATTGTCGTCCACCGCGTTCGGCTTGCAGATACTCGCCGAGCGCAAGGAAGCCGGTACGTCTTACGGGCGACAGGCGTTCGCCGTGCTGCTGTTCCAGGATCTGGCGGCGATTCCACTGATCGCGGCCGTGCCGCTGCTGGCCAGCGCATCGACCAAGCATGGTTTTGATGTCTACGCGGTGCTGCGCACGGTGGCTGCGATCGTGGCGGTAATGGTCGGTGGCCGCTATCTGTTGCGTCCGATCTTCCGCTTCGTGGCGAAGGTCGACAATGTCGAAGTGTCCACCGCCACCGCCTTGTTGGTCGTGATGGGCACAGCGTGGTTGATGGAGCTGGTGGGCGTGTCCGCCACGCTGGGTGCGTTCCTGGCCGGCGTGCTGCTGGCCGATTCCGAATACCGCCACGAACTGGAATCGCATCTCGAACCGTTCAAGGGCTTGCTGCTCGGCCTGTTCTTCATCAGCGTGGGCATGTCGATGGACCTGACCCTGCTGATCGAGCAGCCGATGCGCGTGTTCCTGCTGGTGCTGTTCCTGTTGTTGATCAAGGGCGCTCTGCTGTGGCCGCTGGGTCGCATCGTGGGCGGCCTGAATGGTCGCGATGCGCTGCGCCTGGCGGTGTTGCTGGCCTGCGGCGGCGAATTCGCGTTCGTGCTGCTCAAGCTCGCCGGCGAGCAAAACCTCATCACCACCGAGCAGCACAGCCTGCAGGTGCTGGCCATCACCTTGTCGATGGCCTTGACGCCACTGATGGTGGCCGTGCTCGGTCGCATGCTGTATCAGGCCAAGACCAAGAAAGAGCGCGAGTTCGACACCATCGTGGCCGACAAGCCGCGCGTGATCATTGCCGGCTACGGGCGCATGGGGCAGATCGTGGCGCGCATGTTGCGCGCGCAAGGCATTCCGTTCGTGGCGCTCGATCATTCGGTGGAGCAGATCGACCTGGTCCAGCGCTTTGGCAACTGGACCGACATCTTCTACGGCGATCCGGCGCGTCCGGAATTGCTGCGCGCCGCGCAGGCGGACCAGGCGGCGGTGTTTGTGCTCGCGGTGGACGATCCCGAGGCAAGCCTGCGCACGGCACGCGTGGTGCGTCGCATGTATCCGAGCCTGAAGATCATCGCGCGTGCGCGCAATCGCCAGCATGCGTGGCGACTGATGGATCTGGGCGTGGATTTGCCGGTGCGCGAAACGCTGTATTCCAGCTTGAAGATGACGCGCCAGACACTGGAAGCACTCGGCATGTCGCCGGAAATGGCGGCCGATCACGTCGAGCGTTTTCGTCGACAGGATGCCGAACTGCTCAAGCGCCAATACCTCGTCTACGACGACGATGCGCGCATTGTGCAGACCACGCGCGAAGCGCTGGTCGATCTGGAACAGCTGTTCCAGGCCGACGCTTCGCCCGAGGTCACGCGTGCCTTGGAGAAGCCCACCGATGCCAAGGCAAATGACGAAGATGTGACACGCTGACGTTGGGCTGACGGGATTTCTTGCGTGCCGTTATTGCACGTGACTGCATGCGAACTTGCGTCAAATCCGCAACTCATTTCGCCGCGCATCGGGAAAGATAGGCGCGCCTGAAGGTCGTGCCGTCGCGGGGCGGGCCGCCTGAGGGATCGGGCCTGCCCGACGTCGACCTGAATTGCATGGGCCAGCGTGCGCCACTTCATCCCGTCGTCATTCGATTCGGACGACTGGGCGACACCATTCTTTTGCAGCCACTGCTGCACAAGCTGCATCGCCGTTATGGCAGTGCATGCCGGCTCGTTTCGCTGGGCGAATGCTCGCGCGTGTTGTACGAGGGCCATGAAGACGTCGCCGAAGTGCGGAAGGTCGACAGCCAGTATGGTTCGCTCTGGCTCAATCCGCAGCGATTGCGCACGGCGTTCGCGTTGCGCGAACTGCGCGCGGCGCCGTTCTACATCTGCGAGCCGGATGTACGTACGCGCACGAAGATAAGGCCGATGCTGGCGCTGGCCGGCATTGCGCCCGAGCATTGCGTGTTCATCGAAGACACGCCGTTTATCCAGGGCGATCATTGGATCGACTGGCTGATGCGGTTTGCGGATGAAACGCCAGCGGCCTTTCACGATGCCCTGTGTTCGTCGCATGCCCTACCTTGCGCGCCACGACTGGAGCCAACCGCCATAGAACTCGGTGAAGCGCAGTTGTGGCTGGCGCGGCGCAATCTGCACGGACGTCCGTTGGTACTGCTGCAACCCGCGAACAAGCGCACGATGCGCTGGAATGGCATACGCAAGCGCGAGGACGACGACAAGTCGTGGCCGGTGGAACGATGGGCTGCCTTGTGTCGCGCCATCGTCGAAGCCATGCCCGATGCGTGTGTGCTGTTGTGTGGTTCGGCGGCCGAGGCGGCTTATCTCGCCACGATTGGCGACGCGGCAGAGCATGCGCAGGTGATTGTCCCGCGCGAAGGACTGCCGCTCGGTCATTTGCGCGCGTTGCTGCATATCGCGCACAGCATGGTGTCGGTGGATACAGGGCCTGCGCATCTGGCAGCCGCGGTGGGTTGTCCGCTGGTCGTCCTGTTCGGCAACCGCTGGCCCTCCATGTGGACGCCGCGCAGCGCAACGGGCAGCGCGGTGCACGCCATTGGCGGATTGCCGGATGTGCCCAGCGTGGATCGCATCGGACTGGATGAAGTCGTGAGCGCGTGGCGGCAGTTGCCGCCACGCCCCGAGACGATGGCTCGTCGTCTGGTCGAAGAGGCGCTTCAGTCGGCCGGCTGGGCCGGCTGCCTCAACATCTGCCGCACGCTGGGAATGGCCGAGCCGCTGCGCGCCGCCAGTTCGTGAGCGATGTCGACATAGCCGATCGCACGCGCCACATCGGCCGGCGTGCGGCCGAAGGCATCCGCCGCCTGGCGATCGGCGCCACGCGCCAGCAGCACGCGTGCCGGCGCGAGCAGCGCATGCATGGCGCAGGAGTGCAGTGCGGTGACGCCACGCTGATCGGCGTGTTCGAGCGTGGCGCCGGCATCGAGCAGCACCGGCACCAGCGCGCCGATGTGCGTGGGATCGCAATCGCTGCCCGGACGCAGATGCGCGCCAAGCAACAGCAGCAAGGGCGTCTTGCCTTCCTTGTCGGCCAGGCTCACGTCGGCGCCGCGCTTGAGCAGTGCGTCGAACAGGCGGCGCGCGCGCAGGCTGTCGTTGTGATCGAAGCCGTACTGTGCCGCCGCATGCAGCGGCGAGTGACCGCGCTCGTCCACGGCATTCACCTCGGCGCCGCCGTCGAGCAGTTGCTCGGCAAGATCGGGATAACCCATCGCGGCGGCAATCATCAGTGCGGTCGCTTCGCCCGGCAGGCGCTGGTCGACGGCCACGCCGTTCTGCAGCAGCAAGGCCACCAGTGCTTCGCGTCGCGCGCTGACGGCAGCGGCAAGCGGCGTCATGCCGTTGGTGGCGGCGAGCGTGGTGTCGGCACCCTTGTCGAGCAGCAGGGCGGCGACGTCGCGCTGGCCGGCGCCGCAGGCATGCAGCAACGCGGTGGCGCCCTGGTGATCGCGGGTGTCGACGGCAAAGCCCAGTTCGAGCAGGCGCTCGACCGCCGTGACCGCGCCGGCCTTGGCGGCGGCAGGCAGATCGTCCGCGCGCAGGGGACGCAGCGGGCGCGTCCAGTCGCCCCAATTCATCCAGCGCTCGATCGCCTCGTGCTCCAGCGCCAGGCCCAGCGGCGTTTCGCCATTGGCATCGATGGCTTCCGGATCGGCGCCATGCGCCACCAGCGAACGCACCAGCGGCAACGCGCGCTCGCCATGTTCCAGCGCGGCGAACAACGGCGTGCGGCCGCTGATATCGCGTGTATTCGGATCGCAGCCGCGTGCCAGCAAGGCTTGTAGCAAGGCCGCGTGGCCGTACGTGGCGGCAAGATGCACCGGCGTGCGTTCGCGTGCATCGGCACCGAAGGGATCGGCGCCGCGCTCGAGCATGGCCAGCGGCAAGGCCGCGCCCTGCGCGCTGTCTTCCAGGCGCAGCAAAGCCTGCGCGAGCAAGCCGGCGCCAGCGGGCGTAGCGCCGGCACTCAGCAGATCGTCGATGGCCTCGGTGGCGGCGGGCAGTTGCGGCAGCAAGGCGTCGAACAGGCGGCGTCCGAGCGGCGGCAGCGACGATTCGATGTTTTCCACGGTTTCAGCGTCGTCGACCAACTGGGGCTGCAAGCGTGCTTCGGGATCGAGCGCATGATCGAGCAGCCAACGGCGCGCGGCGCTCTGGCCGGCGCCGGCCAGATCCAGATAGAGCTGGGCGAGCTGCGACTGCGGCCACTCGCGCACGCGCTGGGTAAAGGTGGACACCACCGCCCAGTGGCCGAAACGCAGCGCGTCCAGCAGGTGCGCCGGCGTGTCCGCGCCTTCGGGCAACGCATCCATGCTCAGGCTGGCGGGCAGCGGCGTTTCCGGATCGAGCAGGGCGACCAGATCCCAGCGGCCCGCGGCAGCGGCGTAATCGAGCGCGCTGCGGCCATTGCTGCCGGCGGTCTTGGCTTCGGCGCCCAGGGCGAGCAGGGCGCGCACCACATCGGCGTGCGCCTGCGGCGACTGGCAGGCCAGGGTGAGCGCATCGCGACCATGACTGTCACGCAGGCGGGCGTCGGGCTGCGCTTCGGCAAGCAGCTTGACGATGCCTACGGCGCCGGCGCGTGCCGCTTCCATCAAGGCGGTGCTGCCGTGGCGATCCGTCAGGTTCACATCGGCGCCGGCGGCACGCAGCGTACGGGCAATCTGTTCGTGGCCTTCGGCCGAGGCAGCCATCAGGGCGCTGCGGTGGCGCGCATCCACGGCGTTGATGGCGGCGCGATGCTTGAGCAGCAGCTTCACGCCTTCGACGTCGTCGTCGGGCACGCCAGCGGCCGTCACCAGGGCGGGTTCGCCATCGGCGGGCGTGGGCTTGGCGCCGTGCTCCAGCAGGAACTTGGCCACCGGCCAGTTGGCGGCGCGGCAGGCCACGGCCAGCGGGCTGAGGCCGGCCTTGTTGAGCGCATTGATGACGGCGCCGGCGTCGAGCAGCATCGCGGCAACGATCGCCTCGCCGCTGAGCACCGCGCCATGCAGCGGCGTGTTGCCTTCCGCGTCGGTGGCCAGTGCGCTGCCGCCGTTGGCCAGCAGCGTCATCACCGCTTCGGCACGGCCATGCCAGCTGTCGCGGGTGGCGGCGAGCAGCGGCGTCAGGCCGCCGCTGGCGCGATTGACGTCGGCGCCCTTGGCGATCAGCGCGCGCAACAGGCGCATATCCGGCAGCAGGGCGGCGAGCATCAGCACCGGGCGCTGGTCGCGATCGCCCGGCGCAGGCGCCGTGTTCGGATCGGCGCCGGCTTCCACCAGGGCCAGGGCGCGCTCGATGTCGCCCTCGCGCGTGGCCATCAGCAAGGCATAAGCCTGCTCAGGCGTACCGGCGGTGCGTTCCTGCTCGGTGAGCGTCGGCGCAGGCTTGGGCGGCGGTGTCGGCGCCGGCGCATCGATCACGCCAGCGGCGGGCTGACGAGGGCGACGGCGTTCGCACAGCATGGCTCGCAGCGTACGGTTGGCGACGATCAGGCAGCCCAGCGGCATCAGAACCACGCCGTAGATCACCAGCGCCGCGGTGCGCAGCTCGGAAGGCAGCACGCCATACAGACCGGTGAGCGCGATGGCGATGAAGGCCAGCGCCAGCAGCGCAATCGCCGAAGGCAGGAAATGGGTAAAGAAGCGCTCTTCGCGTGACAAGTGGCGACCAAACGCCAGGCTGCGTGCCGTGGCGGTGAAGATCCACGAGCCGTCACTCTGGGCGGGATAAGCGTCGTCCCACACATAGACCAGGCCAAACGCCGGCCACAACCGCCACAGCGCCGCCAGCGCCACCACCAGCGCACCGGCCAGCAGCAAGGCCGCGCCGAGGCTGGGCGACTGGTTGAGCTTGAGCATCGGCCACGCCACCAGCAGGAACACCAGCACCACATAGCCGGTGAACATCACTAGGTAAGCCGCGCCACGGCGCAGCACGGTGCGGCCAAAACGCGGTTCCGGGTCGAAGCCGATCGCATGGCATACCGCCGCCATGGTCAGCGCATTGGCGACCAGCAGCGGAATCAGCGCGAGTGGATGGGCCCCGAAGGCGGCTATCGCTGCGGCGACCAGACCTGGAACGAACCAGGCGAGGGCTTGCAGAAACGGAGGCGGGCGACGCGTTTTTGAGTAGGCCATATGCGCGGAGTATAGGAATCGTGACGAGGCCAGAAGGTAATCCGGTGTTAACGGATACGGCGGCGTGCGCTTTAGTGATCGCGATCGTCGTGAGGATCGAGCGGCGCGCTGTTGTAGACAAGATGGTTGGCGGTGGCCAGCGTCTCGTTCGGCGGCAATTGCAGATGCCAACCCTGCGCGTCCAGATGCTTGATCACCTGAGCGGCGTCTTCATACGGCAGCTTGCGCTCGCCGGACAGTTCCACCTCGAGCACAAAGCGCAGGTCGCCAAGCATGAGGGCGAGCGACTCGGGCAGCCTCTCGAAATCGTCGCGGCGGCCCACCCACAGATAGGTATCGGGCTTGCGCTGGCTGGCGTAGACAAAACAGTGCATGGCGGCACCCGTCGGCAATCATGGGAGGGGCGCACCCGCGGGCGCGGTCTGAGAGATTAGCACCGCTTGTCACGCCACCGCGATTTTCCGCGTAGTCCCCTGTGCCAGACGCGTTACACCCCCTATCTTCGCCTATCGACGACGAACAGAGCGGATGAGCGGGTAATTCACGGGGAATTTTGCTGCAAGCGCACTTGTAAAGCTTGCGTTGTGTCGGCACAGTGCCGGCCAGGGGTGTCAAACGCGCGTATGAAAATCAAGCGTGGACGTCAAGCCCCTGCTACCACCCCGATGCCAGATCAACGATAAGCAGGAGCATTGCTGATGCAGATGTCATACCGTCAATTTTCACGTGCGGGTCGTCCGCTCACGCTCGCTGCGCTGAGCCTGGCGATCCTTGGGACGCTTGCTGCACCGCAGCGCGCCCATGCCAGTGCGTTCCAGCTGCATGAAGACAGCGCCGCCGCGATGGGTCGCGCCTATGCCGGTTCCGCCACTGCCGGTGGCGACGTGTCGGTGGTGGCCAACAACCCGGCCGCCATGAGCGACCTGAAGGGCACCTATTTCCAGGCTGACGTCACCGCCATCAATTTCGGCACCACCTTCAGTGGTTCCGCGCACGACGCGCTGGGTCGCCCGATCAGCGGCGGCAACGGCGGCGACGCCGGCACCACCATGCCGGTCCCGGCTTTCTTCTTTGCCACCCAGCTGGGTGACAAGTGGCACGTGGGCGCGGGCTTCACCGTGCCGTTCGGCTTCCAGACCGAGTACGACCACAATTGGATCGGCCGCTACAACGCGCTCAAGTCCAAGTTCGAATCGCTCGACGGCACGCTGTCGCTGTCCTACGACGTGACCGACAACTTCGCCCTGGGCGTGAGCGGCATCGCGCAGAAGACCTCGGCCGAGCTGACCTCCGCCATCAACTACAACGCCGTGGGCCTGGGCCTGGTGAATCAGGCCGTGCAGGCGGGTGCGATTCCGCCGGCCACCGGCGCAGCACTGGCCCAGCAGGTCGGCGCCATCGTGCCGCCGGGTTCGGACGGCGTCGCCCGCATCAAGGGTGACGACTGGGCCTATGGCTGGCAGGTCGGCATGCTGTGGCGGATCACCTCGAACGACAAGTTCGCGCTGGACTACCGCTCCAAGATTTCGCACACCATCGAAGGCACGGCCAACTTCACCGTACCGTCCAACGTGCAGGCATTGCTGAGCAACCCGACCGTCGCCGCGCTGCTGGCCGGTGCGGGTGGCGTGCCGTTCACGCATACCGAAGGCACCGCGCCGTTCACCACGCCCGCCGTGGCGACCGCCAGCTACTGGCACCAGGAAGAGAAGTTCGGCCTGGGCGCCGACGTGGCCTGGACCAAGTGGGACGTGTTCAAGAACTTGAACGTGTACTACGCCAACCCGGCGCAGCCGACCACCACCGAGCCGTTCAACTGGCGCAACAGCTGGTACGTGTCCGTGGGCGGCGAGTACTACGTCAACGACAAGTTCACCGTGCGTGCGGGTCTCGCACTCGACACCACGCCGACCGTCACCGCCACCCGCGATCCGCGCGTGCCCGATGGCACCCGCCAGCTGGCCTCGTTCGGCGTCGGCTACAAGGTCAACGACCACTTCGTGCTGAACGCTTCGTACGCGCACATCTTCGTCAACAGCGCGCGCGTGAACGCCACCAGCGCCACCGGCGACGTGATCACCGGCGAGTCGGACGACTACGGCAACCTGCTGAGCCTGTCGGCGCAGTACAAGTTCTAATCGCGGTTCATCGCGAGCAACGGTTGCAAAAAAACTCCCCGCGAAAGCGGGGAGTTTTTTTATGGCGTCACGGGTGAAAACAAAACGCCACCTTGTGGGAGCGCACCCTGTGCGCGACTGGCCACATCGAAGCGCCAACGTACGGTGTGGCCGTCGCGCACAGGGTGCGCTCCCACAAAGGGGTTTTCGCCCATTGAGGTTTCGCGCGCTTCAGCCCACCCGCATCAACAACTTCAACATCCGCTTGAACTGCGCCCCGTACGGCGGATTGAGCATGCCGGTGCCGTTGAAGCGCGCCTGCCGGAAAATCGGCTTCATATGCGAAAACGTGCGGAAGCCTGCCTCGCCGTGATAGCCGCCGATGCCCGACGGGCCCACGCCGCCGAACGGCAGGCCATGCTGCGCGATGTGGTACAGCGTGTCGTTCACGGTGACGCCGCCGGCCTGCGTGCGCGTCAGCACCTCGTCGATGGTCGCGCTGTTCTGCTCGAACAGATACAACGCGAGCGGTTGCGCATGGCTGGCGACATAGCCGATCGCTTCGTCCAGCGAGTCGTATGGCATGACCGGAAGCAAGGGACCGAAGATCTCGTCCTGCATCACTGCCATGCCGTCGTTGACGTTGGTCAGCATCACCGGCGCCAGCAGGCGCTTGGCAGGGATGTCATGCGCGTCGCTCATCGGCTCCAGTGTCGCGCCCGCGGCCACGGCCTCGTCGCGCAACCTGCCCAGGCGTTCGTACTGGCGATCGGAGACGATCGAGGAGTACTGCTGCTGCAGGCGCAGATTGGGATACAGCTTGCCGACCATGTCGCGCGCGGCGCTCACGAACGCAGCCATCTGCGCACGCGGCACCAGCACATAGTCCGGCGCAATACAGGTCTGCCCCGCATTGACCAGCTTGCCGAACACGATGCGTTCGACGGCATGATCCAGCCGCGCACCGGGACCGACGATGGCAGGCGATTTGCCGCCCAGTTCCAGCGTCACCGGCGTGAGGTTGGCTGCCGCCGCGCGCATCACGTGATGGCCCACGGCAGTGGAGCCCGTGAACAGCAGATGGTCGAACGGTAGTGCCGAGAATGCCTGCGCCACTTCGGCGTCGCCGGTGACCACGGACACTTCGTCCGCGGAGAAATAGCGCGCCACCTGATCGGCAAACAACTGCGAGAAGCGCGGAGTGAATTCGCTCATCTTCAGCATCACGCGGTTGCCCGCGGTGAGTGCATCGATCAGCGGGCCCACGGCCAGGAACAGCGGATAGTTCCACGGCACGATGATGCCGACCACGCCACGCGGCTGCGGCAGCAGCGTGGTGCGCGCGGGCAGGAACACCAGATTGGCCAGCTTGCCGCGTGGCCGCATCCAGCGGCGGCCACGGCGTAGCGAGTGCTTCAGATTGGAGAGGCTGGGATACAGCTCCAGCAACTCGGTCTCTTCCGCCGGGCGATGGCCGAAATCGGCATCGATCGCTTCGGCAAACGCGCCGCGCTGCTCGTCGAGCATCTTCTCCAGGGTGCGCAATCGCGTGGCGCGAACGTCCCAGGGCGGCAACGGATCGCGCGACTGCGCTTCACGCATGCGCAGGAGGATGGAATGCAGTGACGAGCTGGGTTCTTTCATGGTCATCGGCTCACGGTCAGAACTTCGCGCGCAATTCCAAGCCCCACATGCGGGGCGGCGTGATGGAGGCGAACGGCGTGCCGAACACGGAGGTGCTGATATTGTTCACGCCGGTCACGTATCGCTTGTTGAACACATTGTTGCCGTACAGCGCCACGCCCCAACGGTCGCCCGGAGAGTGCCAGTCGATGCGTGCATCCGTGCGCTGCTCGCTGCTGCCGATCTTGAAGTTCGGGCTGATGTTGCAGGAGCCCTGATACTGCGAGTCGTCATTGCAGCGCGTTGCTCCACGATAACCCTGCGACAGATCGAACTCCAGGTCGCCGTTGGCCACGTTGCGCCAAGTGTAGGCCAGTGACAGCGCGCCGGAGAAGTACGGCGCGCCGGTGGGCTGGCCGCTGAGATCCACGCCGTCGGGCGCGGTGGCGCTGCGATACTTCGAATCGATATAAGCGCCCGCGAAATTGATGCGGAAACCTTCGATAGGCTGCCATTGCGCTTCCAGTTCCAGGCCCTTCGCTTCCTGGTTGCTGCTGTTGACCACATAGATCGGCAGGCCGGTCGCGGGGCTGTTCGGATCGAGCGCCAGCGACTGCATATTGTCGTAGCGGTAGTAGTAGACCGAGCCGTTGAGCAGCAGGTTCTGATCCGGGAACAGGCTCTTGATGCCGCCCTCGTAGTTGGTCACTTTTTCCGGCTGGAAAGTCGAGCCGGGCTGCACGCTGTTGTAGCCGCCAGCCTTGTAGCCGCGGGTGACGGAGACATAGCCCATCACGTCCGGCGTGAACTTGTAACTGGCCACCACGCGGGGGCTCCAGTTGTTCCAGGTGTTGCTGGCGTAGACCGGCGTGCCCACGGCGCTGGTGAAGATCACGTTCTGCTGGAACGCGTCCAGGGTGCCGGGCGGGAGGATGCCCAGGCCATACAGGCCGGCGATGGTGGCGTCGAAGGCGGGTGCACTGCGCGGCATGTTGTACCAGCTGAACTCCTTTTCATCGCGCGTGTAGCGCAGACCCGTGGTCACGTCGAACTTGTCGCTCACGTGCCAGATCACGTCGCCAAAGGCGGCGTAGGCCTTGAAGTTGCCGTCGTTGCTGATCGCCTCGTGCCACGGGTCGCCCAGCAGCGAGAACGGCAGCCCGAACGATGCAAGCATATTGCTGATATCGGTGAGCGGCGTGCCCACGCCCAGTACATTGTTGGCCAGCGTGTCGATGCTGTTGGTGTTGACGTTGGTCTCGCTGGTCTGGCGCGCCTGCTCCTGGTAGTAGCTGACGCCACCCACCCAATCCATCAGGTCGTTGTTGCCCGACAGCTTGAACTCCTGATACCAGCTGTTGTTGTGCTCGATGTTCGCCGTGTCCAGATAGGTCACGACATGGTTGGTGCCGTCGTAGTCGCCCAGGTTGAACGTGTCGAAACCGCGCCAGGCGGTGGTGGAAACGAAGTCGCCCCAGCCGAACGAATGATCGATCCGCAAGGTGGCGCCGTCGAAGCGCCGCGATTCGCGCCCACCGATGGCGTCGTTGTAGAGCGGCGCATGCAAGGGGTTGAGATAGTTGGCCGGATCGGCCGGGAACGGCGCGCGTTCATTGGTGTCGTTGGACAGCGGAATCAGGCCGATCGCAGGCTCGGGTGTCTGGTTGAGTTTCTCGTGATCCCACGACAGCAGCACGCGCGTATTGTCGGTGACGTTCCAGCGGAACACCGCGCGCGTGCCCCAATCGTTGTCGCCGCCGTACTGCTTGCCGGTGGCCGCGTCCCGGATCCAGCCGTCGCTCTGGTTGTCGAGCACGCTCAGGCGCAGCGCCATATCCTGGTTGATCGGGATGTTCACCAGCGCATCGGCGTATTTGCGGCCATCGTTGCCGACGCGCACGCGCGCATCGCCCTCGAATTTGTCGGTGGGTTCGTTGGTGACGATGGAGATGGCGCCAGCCGCCGCATTGCGGCCGAACAGCGTGCCCTGCGGGCCCTTCAGCACTTCGACGCGCGCAATATCGTTGAACGCGAGCAGCGCGCCGCCCGAGCGGGCAGCGTAGACGCCGTCGACGTAGACGCCCACCGACGGTTCCGTGCCGATGCCGAAGTTGCTGGTGGAGATGCCGCGCAACTCATACGTCGGCTGCGTCGGCTGGCTGGCGCTGATCACCAGGCCCGGTACGAAGATATCCATCTTGCTCAGATCGGTTGCTGCCAGCGTGTCGATCTGCTTGGCGGTGACGATCTCCATCGAAATCGGTACCGATTGCACTTCTTGCGTGCGGCTCTGCGCGGTCACGGTGACGTTACCCAATAGCTTGGCTTTCTCCGGATCGGCCTTGGTGCCGGCAGCGGGTTGGGCGCTGCTGCTGTCCTGCGGCGCGGGCGATACGTCGTCGCTCGCCCAGCTTTCGGTGGGCAATACACCTAGCACCAGGCTGCTCCCCAGCAGCAGGCGATGCAGGCACACGGACAACGGACGCGGACGCATGTTCATCAGCAGTTTCTCCCCTCGATATGAAAAAACCGCGGCCCGGAGGCCGCGGCACTGCTTGGTTTTAATGAATCGCGACGCAGCCCCCCGACTGCGCCGCAATCCATGCCTTGATCAATGCCACGCCTTCGCGGTGCACTGTGCTACGGCCCAGTTCCGGCATCATCACGCCCGGGTCGGCCGAATCCATCCGGTAGGGCAGGATGGATTCATCGGGCGAGCCGGGCACGACGTCGAACAGATGATCGCCCGTGCCACGTCCCGCCGCGACCGGCGGCTTGCAGATGCCGAGATGGCGGTCTTCGGGCGCGCTCACATCCAGCGTAAGGGCGGTGGTGTTGGCCGCGCCTTTGGGGTTGTGGCAGTGCCCGCAGTTGATATCCAGATAAGCGCGTGCCCGTGCGTCGAGCGATGCGCGCTCGTCCATCCAGTTCGCGTTGCGCGGCGTTTCTGTCGCTGCCGGCGCGCCGCTGAGGTAGCCGACCCTGGCGAGGTGCGCCAACTGGTTCTCGTCGCTGGCCGCGTAGTGATAGTCGCGATTGAGGTGACGTGCCTTCGGGCCGATCGGATGGATCTTGCGCGTCACCCAGTCCTGCGCGTGGCAGCTGGCGCACTGGCTTTCGTCGGGCACCACGTAGTTGAAGTCTTCGCGCGCATCGCTGTCGGCCACCAGGGTCAACGGAATCACGGCGCCGGTGCGCGCGAGCAGCGCGTCGCTCTGGTCGTCTTTCCAAACATAGGGAATGGCCGCCCAACCTGATTCGCGACGCACCAGGATGCGCGTCTCGATCAGATGGACGCGGGCCAGGTCCAGGCCTTCGCCGGAGAAATCGTGCGAGCTGTCGTACGTGCGCGCGACGTCGCCGAGCTTCCCGTCCGCGGCGCGCGGATAGTAGAAGGTCTTGCTGATGATGGTGCCGACCGGGAAATCGAAGGTATCGGTCGGGTCGTACTTGGCCGAGACCCCCTTGGGCATCCAGATCGTGCGCAGCTTGTGCGCGTAATCGGTGAACAGCGGCGTATTGAGGTCGTACGGCACGACGCCCTGGTTGAGCACCAGTGCGCCATCGCGCGCTTCCACCACATGCCAGTCGCTCAACTTGGGCGGGCGACCATCCGCCTGGAACGCCACCGGGTCCATACCCCGGTGGCAGGCAGTCAACAGCACCAATGCCAGCAACAGGCCGACATGCACGAACCACTTCATCATCTGCTGCAACCTCAGGCTTTCGGTTCCGGGTCAAGTACGACCGGCGGCAGCTTGGGCAGCGTGCACTGGTAGGGCTTGGTGTCGGTGCTGGGATTCTTGTAATCGTGCGGACCATCGGCGTTGATCACGCCCACGTCGCCGTTCTGGATGCAGAAGCGGTCGCTGTCGGGCGGCAAGCCGTTCACCAGTTTCGTCTGATCCACATAGCCGTCCCACAGGATGTCCGGGAACTTGCCGCTGAGGCCGAACACCGCGGTCTTCAAGGTCTTGAGCTTCAGTCCATCCGGCGAATCGCCGCCGCCCTTGAAGCGGTTGTCGTAGATGAAGATGCCCTTCGGGTAGGGGTTGTAATCGGCCGCCACACCCTTGGTGTTGTAGTAATTGGTGGAGAAATAGCTGGAGATGATGACGTTCGCCGTCTTGTTGTCGGCAATGTCGTTGTCGAAAATCTCCACCTTGTCGTTGGAGTTCACCACCACGCCCGAGCCGCGCGGCACGCTGGCCACCGCGGCGCCCTTGGCGGCGAAGTTGTCGGTGTTGTTGCCTATCGTCTTGTTCTTGAAGATGCGCGTGCTGTGGCCGGCCTGCGACAGGTTGGGCATGTTGAACACCAGGATGCCGCCGGTGTTGTTGGTGGCGGTGTTCTCATACACGTCGGCGTTCACCGAGTTTTCGATCTCGATGCCGGCCACGTTGAATTCGGCGCGATTGCGGCGAACCACGATGTTGTTGGACTGGCCCACGTAGATGCCGGCGTCGGAGGCGCCGATCACCACCGAGTCTTCCACCAGCACGTTCTGCGTCTTCACCGGATACAGGCCGTAGGCGCCGTTGGTGGTCTTGGGACCGCCAGTCCATTCCACGCGCACGCCGCGGATGGTGATGTTCTTGCCCTGGTTGATCTTGAGCGCGTCACCCTTGGTGTCTTCCAGGGCGAGATTCTCGATGGTGAAGTCGTTGGCGTTGACCAGCAGGCCCTCGGGCCCAACCACCTGGCCCTTGAACGACAGCACGGTCTTGTCCATGCCGGCGCCCTTGATGGTGACGCCGTCGGTGCGCAGGCTCAGGCCACGCTGCAGGTGGTAGTGACCGGCCGGGATATCGATGACGCTGCCAGGCTTGGCATCCAGCAACTGCTGCTGCAACTTGGCCTCGAACGAGACGTCGCCGCTGCTCTGCGCGGTGGGTTCATCATGGTTGCAGGCCGCCAGGGCCAACGGTAGGGCGAGAATCAGGTAGATCTTGCGCATGGTCGCTTTCCTCCCCAGGAGCGCTGGCTGCGTGACAAGCCACTGTCCCGGAAACCGCCGCCCGGCAGGGAGGGGAGAACGGCCGTCGAAGGGGGGCAAATCGGCCAGTGTGACGATCGTTTGAAAATCGTCGCTGTTGGGGGAGCGCTCCGTGCAGCGGGTTGATGGTCGGAACGCCATAGTTTGTAAGGGAAATACAAACTATGGTGAACCCAACCCCCAACAAGCTTTGGCAGATTTGCAAATCCTGCTTTGGGGGGGCGTCAGAGAGCAGATTTGCTGTGAGGGTAGGCTCTGAGCATCCCGCGCCCAGCCTTAGGTCCGCTTAGAGATGCTCGATTATCACGAATGCCATCGCATGGTCGCCGTCGTGGCTGATCGAGACGTGGCCGACGTACTCGCCTGTTCTACCCGAATGGTTGCGTGCCCCGCGCAGTGCGTCACCGGATAGCACGAGTAGGGGTCGCCCCACGGGGTCTCGGTTGATTTCGTACTCTGTCCAAACAGGTTGCCCCCCTGTTAGTGGACCAAGTGCTTTCCTGCAGGCAATTTTTGCGGCCAAGCGGCCGGAGTAAAAGCGAACCTGATCACCTTCAATGGCTGCAATCTTTCGTTCCGCCACCGTGTAGTGCCGCTCTAGGAACCTCCGTCCAAGCCTCCTGATTCCGTCGGAGACGACAGAAAATGGAACTAGATGGACACCAGTACCCACGATCATCTGCCGATAGCTTCCCTGGAAAATTTTTCGAGTGAGCGGCGAGCTTGGAAAGCTTAACCAACCGGCCCCTTCTAAAGGCAGAGACCCTCATGATCCCGTCTACCTAGGTCGGCCCTTCTTGTTGACTTTTCCAACAACCAATGGATAGAGTGTTAGAAAATCGAACAGGAGGGAGTTCCTGTGGCCACGACAAAGGCAGAACTGGAGAAGAGCTTTCAAGAGAAGTCGGCCCAACTGGTTGCCGAACTTGAAGCTTGGTTTGCTGAAGAGGCTGAATCTATTGACGGTGTTATCGAGGCGGGGGCACCGGCTGGGATGGGCGGCTCAATTATGGGTATGCGCCCTGCGATTGATTCAAAAAGGGTAATTGACGCCACGGTGGTCACCAAACGAGTTCTTGGAATCGAACTGCCGCCAAACATCATCAGGCCAGGTGGATATACGACTTGCGATGAGATGATTGCGGACATCGTTCCGAAGCTAAAGAAAGTCTTTACCGGTGAATCCAGGGCAAGGAAGCGCAGGCGAGCCGGAGTGCTGCAGGCTGCGTAAGGAATCTAGAAATGAGCGAAGAATTCACAAGATGGCATGAGATCGGGGATCGATTGCGTCAGGCTCGGGAATACCTTGAATTGAATCAAGAGGAGGCAGCCGATGCAGTTGGTTTGTCTCGCTCAGCTCTGTCCATGGTCGAAAATGGACGTCGCAAGGTAGACGCAGTTGAGCTTGGACGATTTGGGCAGGTCTATGGCCAGTCAATTGAAGCGCTGACAGGAGCTGCGGAAACTCCACCGCTTCCGGAAAACGTCCAGGCCCTGGCGCGAGCGGCATCAGAGCTTTCGGCGGATGATCGCGCGGAGCTCCTTCGTTTCGCTGAATTTTTGCAGCTCCGGAATGCGCGGAATGTAGACCGTGAATAGGTCAGCTGCGGGTGACGCTCGCCTCGGTGCCGTCGCCATGGCGAAGGAGTTACATCGCGACTTGAATTTGAAGCATCGCAGTATTGTTCACGGAGGCTTCGTTGATGTCTTCGATGTTATTGGCGAACTGGGCATTCCGCTTGTATTTAAGCCTCTAACCTCCGCGCTGGGCTTCTGCATGCCGAAGCCTTTGAGCGGGATCATGGTAACCACGAGAAGAGGCTTGCATATCCAGCGTTTTACCGCAGCCCATGAACTTGGCCACTTGATGCTGGATCATGCAGGAAGCGTCGACAGAGAAATTCTAGAGCGTGATCCCTTTTCAGGTGGCGACAATCGCGATCTTCAGGAGATTGCCGCGGACGCCTTTGCTGCGGAATTTATGCTCCCGCGTTGGCTCTATAAGCACCACATCAGAACACAGGGATGGACCGTCAGCAGTCACCTGCGTGACCCGGACATTGTCTACCAACTATCGTTACGTATGGGTGCGAGCTACGAGGCGACGTGTTGGGGCCTGGTCGGTCATCAAATACTTCCGTATTCGGACGTAGAAGAACTTCGCAAAGCGCGACTTTCGGCGGTGAAGTCTAGGCTAGGGAACGGTTCTCGCCCTGGAGCTCCTTGGTCAGACGTTTGGTGTCTTACTGAGAAGGACAATGGCCTGCCGTTGATCGGTAATCCAGACGACCTGCTCCATATTGAACTGAAAGAGCACGTTTCCACCGGGCATCAGTGGCAGATTCAAGCTTTAGTGGATGCGGGCTTTGAAGTGCTGTCAGACGAGTCACTTTTTTCTCGCGCCCCTATTCTGTATGGCGCTGCGTCTCGGAGGGTATTTATAGTCCGACCGCCGCAAGGTGGCGTTGGTTCGGTGACCATGAAAGAGCGGCAGCCCTGGATTGATGATTCAGTGGATGACGCGAGGTTCTCAATCGTTTTGGCGCTAGAGGGCGCGGAGGCGGGGGGATTGTCGCGTGTTGAGCGCCGAAAGTTGGGGGCGCGGATTTGATCATTCCGTCAGTCGACCTTCGCCATCGGTTATTACCGGCTAGGCATCAAGGACAACGCATGGCTTGCCTCTCGTTCGCAACCTCGTCTGCACACGAGCACAAGATTGCCTGCAATGACTATCTGTCTGTTGAGTATCTTTTCTACCACGCGGTAAGTCATACGCCGGGCCGCGATTCAAGCGCCGGTACATCGATGGCCGCAACCGCCGTTGCCCTAAGGTTCGATGGACAGCCAAGTGAAGCCGGCTGGCCATATGCGGCGAATCAGCCTACTCCGTGGGCTCCGCCTCCGATCGATGGGGCGATTTACCGCGCGGCGATGTCGGTAACGCAGTGTAGCGTTACCGACATCGTCACGTTTCTCGATCAAGGTAGCCCCGTTGTCCTGGGGTTGGTTATTACGGATGCGTTTAGAATGCCTGGCGCGCTTGGACTGGTGCCGGACATTACAAACGATATTGAGCGAGGCGGACATGCTGTGCTCGCCGTTGGTTATGGAAGGAATAGTGCGTCTGATTTAATGCTCCTTGTTCGAAACAGCTGGGGACCGAATTGGGGGCAAGACGGACATGCCTGGCTATCTCGCAACTATGTGACCAAACATCTTTACGAAACAGCTGTCTTGGTGTAGCTGGAGATCGGGTATGAAATTGATTCCCGCGGAGACCACCCCTTCTGTATGGTTTGCAGCGGCGGACTATCTAGCCGAGCGACCTCACGGAGAAGATTTTGATGTGATCCTGCACGTCGACAAGCCTACGGTGTTATCGGTAGCCGATCGCGAGGTTTATCTCGAGGTTGATCGCTTCCTCGTTTCACATGGCGCTTTCGGCATCCACACTGTTGCTGAGACCATCTTTCCTCTCGACGAATATTTGCGGTGTGGGGCCGACGGCGTGTTCCGCGAGTACCCAGAGAAGATATTGGCGATCCAGAAAGCACGAGACGATGGCAATTGGGGTTGTTATGCTTACCGATTTCTTCGGCAGAAGGACGCTGATGGGACGATCTACAATCCTCTAGAACAGCTCATCATTAAGATCAAAGAGCACGGGCAGTATCGGGCCTCATTTGAGCTCGGGCCAGGGCAGCATCCGTTCGAGAGCGCTATCCCAATTTACGAGCCCGCCGTGGACCGAAAAAGGCTATACGGCGGTCCATGTTTGAGCCACCTGAGCATTAAGGTTCATGAGGGAAAGATAAGATTCAATGCGACCTACCGCTCTCACTACTACATGCGAAGACTGCTGGGAAATCTAGTAGGCCTCGGTAGACTTCAGTACTTCGTGGCGCGAGAAACGGGGCTTGAGGTAGGAGAGCTAACTATCAACTCAACCTTCGCCCGTCTAGATACCGCGACGGGAAGCGAGTGCAATGGGCATTGGACGAAGAAAGATATCAAGGAACTGCTAGCCCGTTGCCGTGAAATTTATGCTGGATCGGCTGCGGTCGGTGCCTGAAAAGTGAGAAACATATGAGTGCTCGCGATCAAATTCTTACACTTCAATGGATGCAGCTTAGGCACGATGAGTCCTACCACAAGGATATTACGATCCTCAGCCCAGCCCAACGCGTTAAGCACATGGCTTTGCATAATGCGAAGTATGCAAGCTATTTCTGGGACGCTGTCGAGGGCGATGATGATCAACGCTTCCGTCAAGCATTGGTTGACGCATTTATCATCCACATCGCAACCGCGAACGCATTGAACCAAAACCTTGGGCTGGAGCTTTCCAGTGCTGGCGCGGAATCATCGGTTCAATCGCTTGGCAACGCATTGCTGGAGCAGTCGAGGCATGACACCGAACCATTCTGGATTGTTCGGCAGTTCGTTCGTCATAACGGGCAGCTGGCGAAGCTCTGTGAGTCGTTGGATCACCTCGAGCCGCTCCCTTTTCGAGAGGGTATGAAGGCCAGCAACCTAGCGCTTCTGCAAGCCGTCTTAGTGGAGGCTGCGGCAAGGGCTATTGACCTCATTGCTGCTTACAAGGAACGTATTCGCGATGTTGAGGCACGCTCCATGTTCGACAGCTACTTTCGAGATGGCGCTGGAGAGGAGGCTTAATGTTTTGGGGTGGGGAGAAACTAAAACAAAATCTTGGCAGCCTGATTTCAGGCTACACGCCTGCGCGAGTTGACTGCGCGGCGTATCGTTTATGCGTCGGTCCTGAGGTTTATGTGTCGCCGACAGGCGAGCCTAGCGACCCGCGAAACAAGCCGAAGACCCGCCTCTCGATGGGCGAAGGCTTCACCATTCCCGCTGGTCAATTCGGTTTTCTCCTGACAGAGGAGACGGTCCATGTTCCTCTGGAAGCCATAGCCTTCATCTCTATTCGGGCCAAGTACAAATTTCGCGGCTTAGTTAATGTTTCTGGCTTCCACGTTGACCCTAACTTTAGGGGGCGGCTAATTTTTGCGGTATTCAACGCTGGACCTAATGAGGTGCACTTATCGCGAGGGGAGGAATGCTTCCTCATTTGGTACGCTGATTTAGACCAGCCGCTAAAGTTTGATGAGAAGCAAGGGCCTGACAGCATTCCGTCCGATGTTACGGGTTACATTGCTGGCGGGCTTGATTCGTTCGCAAGCCTATCTGCCAAGATTGATGAGAATCAAAAGAAACTACAGGATCGCATCACGACGGTTGAACGCGAACAGGCCGTGATCAAGTGGGCCGCCGCACTGATTGTCGGTGCTCTAATAACCATCGGAGTCAAAGGATGCACGCTCGAGAGACCTCACGACCAGCCGCCTTCGCAATCAACTAGTCAGGCGATTTCGCCCGCACCATCGCAGACAACCCCACAAGTGCTGCCACCAGCGGCTCCGCAAGCGGTCCCAGTTCCGGCCGCAACCACGCTTGGCTCGGCAAAAGCGGTCCACAAAGAGCCCCACCCGGCTGGCGCGCGATAGGCGCCTGCGAATCAACAACATGCGAAGATTTGGATGAGCTAAAGTCCGGTCAGAGCATCAGCTTAACGAGAACCGTGCACCTCAGCGTATGGGCAAAGGAATATGAACGCCACGCCTGTTTTAGATACATACTGGCGGTTTGCTGTTGAGCGGCAGGAAACATACTTTCGTCGCCTGACGGATCCGTTCGGGCCGTGGACCGACGATCCGATCCTGGCATCGTACAGATTCACAAATGCATACCGAGCAAGCGATCGAGTCAGTCAATATCTGATTCGAGACGTCCAGTATCGGGCGGATCGATCTAGCGAAGCACGGGAGCTATTTTTTCGGACAATACTCTTTAAGTTGTTCAACAAAATAGAAACCTGGGAAGCTGTAGAGGCGGCTCTTGGGCCAATCTCGTACAAGGCGATCGATCTAAACGACGTCGTTCGCGTGCTAGATGAGCGAATAGCAAGAGGGCATAGTCTCTATTCGGCAGCCTATATTATGCCCTCCCCATCCTTGGGGCATATTCGAAAACACGCAAATCACATTGCGCTGCTCGATAAAATGATGCGCGACAAGGTGCCTCAGCGTGTCGGGCGGGCGCGCGACTTGAACGCTGTCTACCGGCTATTGCTCAGTTATCCTGGTCTGGGGCCATTTTTGGCCTTTCAGTACACCATCGATTTGAACTACTCCGAGATACTTGAGCGCGACGAGGCGGAATTTGTTGTTGCTGGCCCTGGTGCGATCGATGGCATCGCAAAGTGTTTCTCGAACAGCAACAAACACGCTCCCGAAGAATTCATATTTTGGGTGTACGAACAGCAGGAGCGAGAGTTCGCGAGATGTAACCTGAAGTTTAGAAGTCTGTTCGGGAGGCGGCTCCAGCCTATAGATTGTCAAAACCTCTTCTGCGAAATTTCTAAGTACGCTCGCGTCGCACATCCAGATGTGCTTGGTCTGTCGGGCAGGACTAAAATCAAGCAGAACTATCGTCCGTTGCGGTCGCCAATGCCCTCTCCAATGTTCCCCCCCAAATGGAAGCTGAATACTGCTTCTCATCAAGATGGCTCGATGGGCGGGGCATCTCAAGCTAAAAGAAAGGCCTTGGCTGTATGACCTTTCCGGCGCACGAAACTAAAGTAGACAAGGCATCTGAGCCGGCTTGGTTGGGATACGTGTGCCGGGTAACCCACGTATTGATAGCCATCTTGGTCTCGACTCTGATTTGGCAAAATCTGCAGGGAGTTAACTGGAAGGCCATCGAATCCAATCCTGGCCTGTTCCACAATTCTTTGGTGGCAATTGCGCTTCCTTCGGCGGCTGGTGGCGCCACTATCTTGGTGAGCGGGTTTCGAGCCCTAGATGGGACCTTCAAGTTGGACCTATTAGGCGTTCGGGCCCGGGGAGCGAGCGGGGCGCTGATCGCTTGGATTTGCGCATTCGCGGCTATTGTTGTTGCCTTTCGAATCCTCTGGTGACTGACGTGATTGTGGGGGTCGGTGTAGATATCTGTCTCATCGAACCCATACGCCGTTCTATACGCCGTTTTGGCGACGACTGGCTAAATGAGGTGTTCACGAAAGCAGAGCGAGACGGTTGTACACGGGTTGGAGATCCATACGTCAACTTCGCCGTGATATTTGCTTTCAAGGAAGCAAGCTCGAAAGCTTTAGGTTCGGGCTTTGCAGGCGATGTAGCACGAGTCGACTTTGAGGTCACGATGTCCGATAAGGTTAGTATTGCGCTTTCCGGCGGTGCGCTTCGGCGCGCGGTTAGCCTCGCTCCTGAGGGTATAGATGCTCACGGCTGTGCAGAAGTCGACCTATCGCATGGCTGGGTGCTTGCCTATGTAGCGATGGAGAAATCGGGGTGGGCGAGAGAGGTTGGGCACCAAGCGCATACCACCATCGAAGATGTGTCGGGTCGTTGATTTGCCGAGCTTTTTCACGACACGCATTCCGCTCCGAGGAAAGAGAAGTGGGCCAAGGTTCTATGGTGAAGATTCAAGTACCGGGCGAGCTCTCATTCGATGATCGCCGCGATTTTATGCGATGCGTCCTGGAAAGCGGAGAAGTAAATCCAGGGACTCTGCCTCAGTTACTTGACCGCGCGCATAGCGTAGCGATCTCCAAAGACGGGGAAATCGTTCATGGAGTAGCGGGTCTCAAAAGTCCTAACGTTGGGTATAGAAATCAGGCGTTCGAGAAAGCTGGCGTGCCCGAATTAGCAGAGCACTTCATCCTAGAGCTCGGCTGGGTGTTCGTACGGCCGCACGCAAGACAGCGTGGCATTTGTCGCGACATGGTTAGACTGCTTCTTGAGAGGGCTGAAGGGTGTGCCGTCTATGCGACGTCGGCAGAGTCGAATAGCAGTATGCACCGTGTGTTGAAGCTATTTGACTTCGTGCCGGCTGGGAGGACTTATGCTTCGCAACGGAAGGCTCGGACCATACAACTGTTTTTGCGTTCTCCAGAAGGACGAGACTCAGGTGCCACTCCATTGCGCGGCGAGCCCTCTTCTTAAAATGAGTTCGCGAACAAGCAGCTCTAGGTCTTGTCCAGCCTTTGACAGTCCGTGAAGCGCGGCATTTGATCTACTCTTGCAGTGGGACATTACTGCTGGAACCGGGCTGCTTCTATGTTTCGTATTGTGCTTTGGCTCTGGGTGATGAATTGCGACGCCTGAGCAATGACCTCGGTCAAGTCTCTCTTCCCTGCTCCTCGAAGCGCGCATTCCCAAATTATTAGGACACGCCATCCTTCAGACCTGAGCATTTCGATGGCCTGTCGATCTCGCTCCATGTTAGCCGCAAGCTTGCTACGCCAAAAATCCGTACGAGTTTCGGGTAGCTTTGACAGTGAGCAGTCATGGGCGTGCCAAAAACATCCATGGACGAAAATGGCGGTGCGGTGACGAGAAAATACTAGGTCGGGACGCCCCGGAAGCTGTCTGTCGTGTAAGCGATATCTAAGCCCAAGTGCATGTAGTCCACGCCTGATAAGCATTTCAGGTTTCGTGTCACGCCCACGAATCCGGCTCATATTTAAGCTGCGCTGCGCCGGAGTGAGTACATCAGTCATGTGCTTATCTATGCAGCGGCATCTGCGACTATAGCTCGCAGCGTCGCTCGTAAATCGCTAGTGGCCATGCCAGGGCGCAATGTTACGGCGCCGAATTGAAACTTCTGTCTGTACGCTGGATGGAAGAGCCGGCCTGGCATCTTGGTGTCCTTGAAGTCATCTCCTAGCGAGGGAAGGTGCGGGGTCAGTAAGTACGCGGCAGAAACAATTCCTTCTGCTTTCCCGGTCTCGACCTCTTTGACCAAAGCGTCGCGATACATGTGAATGGACGACAGCGCATCGTTCAGTCCATCGCTGATTCGATACTTAGCATCGAGGACGATGATGGAGCGGTCCGCGTCGCCAGACTCAGTATTTGAAAGGACGACGTCCGGGACCATGGTCCGGCTGTAACTTCCTTCCTTTTTGGAGTCAAGCCAATACTCGCGGTATTGCCTTTGAAAGCAGAGAGCCTTATTCGGGCTAACATTTACTACAACGGCGCCGTTCGAGATGGATACGCCGCCCGCCGCTTCCGCAATGAACAAGCTGCTCAGATCTGCGTCATTGGATCCATATTCTTCCAGGGCAGCACGCAAGAGCCGCAGAAAGCACCAGAGTTCATATAGCTTGTAGGTTTTGGCCAGGGGCATCTGCAGGAAGTCACCGAACAGAGCAGCGAGGCCCAGATTCATGTCTTGCCAGAGCTTATAGAACCGCCGATAGACCGGATCGTTTCGGAACAAAGATGACATGTGAAGGAAGGCTTTGTCTTCGCCGACTTCAGCGAACACGCTTCTATTTGCCGAGTCGCTCAGCCTCCGCGCAATTTTGCGCGACCTGACTGACCAGCCTCTTGCTGCGGAAACATCGTCTGGCTCATTAGATACGTCGACTTTTGCCAGAACATCCGCAATGCCACCTAACCAAGCTGACCACGATTTGAGACAGGCTTTGATCTGGCGGTGCTCGGGGATATCTACGCTGTTGCGGCGCTGGCGCAATCTTACTTGGGCCGGCAATTTGCCACGAAGCATCGCGGGAAGCCGCGAGGGGCTCCCCACCTCAGTTCTTATGGCCCCTGAGCGGAACGATTTGATGATTTCGGGGCCTGTCGCTCGCGTCGCTCGATGGATGGGAACGATTATCTCGTGGGCGCGCAGAAAGTGGCGAGGCGTGCGCGCGATTGCGTCGACTGATGCCGTGATCTCATCTACTCGTGAGCGCAGAAATTCCAAGCGAGCGATGGGCGGAGGCCTGTTCGCCGACTGTCGCGCTATACCTTTGCGGAATGCACTGATAGAAAAAAGTGCATATGTGTCCTCGAGAATCTCGCGGACCATTGCGTCAAAGTCATCACGCGTGAGCTTGCGGAGGTCTGGATCAGTAATGATTTCGAACCGATGCAAACCAGCGCCGGGGACTCGTAGTGCTGCTTCGACAGTGCCTGCGTGAAAACCCGGGGACCAACGCCATCGCGCAGTACGTGATTCGCGCGAACGTAGAGCCTCAATGGGTACATCATCAATGAAAAGGTCAGCAGCAATTGCGTCATCACTATCTCTTAGCTCGAAGAGATAGGAGGAGGCCTCCCGCACTGCTCCTGCAGGAATGACCTCCGGCGTTGGCCACACTTGCCAAGCGGTGCCCCCAGCTTCGGCTTGGATATAGAGTGAGGTCACATCTCACCGCATGGCTTGAAAGGAGCCGAAATCGTCCAGGTCTGACACTAGCTTTCTAACAAAAGCCTGGGACCTTGGGAATTTCGAGCACAACTTATCGAGTCCATCCAATAGGCTTCGTTGCTTCTCGGCGCCGCGCAGCTTGACGAAGATCTTCTGGATCAGCAGCTGGTCCGTAACTTCATCAGGAACGTTCTTGAGGTGCAGCGAATCAAAAGCGTGGTAGCGGACAAACTCTTCGATGACACGGTAACCAAAGCCCAGTCCATGCTCCTGAAGACTACGATGGACGTTAACCAAAGTTGACCTGGCTGTCGTGCAAGCCTGTTCCAGAGTTTTGTCGCGGCCACTAAGGTTGTTGAGGAAGCCTTCAACGTCAACGGACGACATCTCAATGACCGATGCGCGGTCGAGCACCTTGTCGCTTACCGGATTGGTAGTTTCGTCGATATTGATAGTGCCAATGATGAAGAGGTTGGGTGGAAGATGAAGCTCGGCCCGTATGCTTGTGCCGTTGGTCCCTTCCAGCGGTACTCCGTTGGAGTGAAGGCTAAGCGCGCTTCCCGTTTCAATGCAGGACAGCACATCCGAGAGGTAGTACTCGACGCGGGCGAGATTCATTTCATCGAGGATCACGAATACTGGTGAATCTCGATGTGCGGTGGCAACTAGGACGGCTTCAAGGAAGGTCGGAACGACGTATCGATTTGTCAGTACGTCGTAGTAACCAGTAAGTCCCGTGGGATCGGTCCATTCAGGACGCACAGGACACTCAAAGATCAGAGGATCAGCTTCGCGGTTTGAACCTATTCCATGGACGGCTCGCGCGTACCTAAGAGCGAGCTGAGTTTTACCTGTCCCAGATAAGCCGGACAGAATGACAAAGTGTTTGTGCTCCAGAAAATTCAGAGCTGCGTGAAAGCGCCTGATCTCGCCGTTCACGTAGTAGCCGCCGAGATCATTCACCGACTGCTCGATATCTGCGACCGGGACAGCTGTAGGCATTCTGCGCATTTGCGGTCCGAGCGGCTCAGTGGCGCCCGCAATGGTCAGCTCTCGAATCTTCTCTTTGCCAACAAGATCTCCAAGATACCCAACGAAGTCACGCGCAAGAAGGCTCCGCCTCGCGGACGCTGATGGCGGCCAGATCCAAAAGGCAATCGAGTCGATCTTAGCCTTGCAGTCTTCGTCAAGCGGATCCCTGTCGGACGCTGGTGCTAACGACTCAAGAAATTCGTTGTTGTGAAAATAGATCTGACCATCGTTGGTGAGATAGAACTTCACGTTGTTGCTTATGCTTCCGACCTTCTTCCCTGCAGCAATGAGGTCCTTGTTGCGTTGCTCGCCTTGCCCGAATAGCTTGATCAGTCCTTTGTTGAATCGATCAATGTCCGAGTTGATGACGATCGCAAAATAGACTTCATCCTGCGGCGGGAAGGTAAGGACGCACAACAAGACAAATCGCTTCAGCGGCTCGATATTGCCGTTCGCGAGCTTCTCTGAATAAGTCTCTAAGTTGTTTGTGCAGGCAAAGAGGCCGCCCTCAAGCACTCGAGCGCTATTGGAAAATCCAAAATTTTTCGCTACGCGCGCTTCCTGGCCAACAGAAGGGAGGGCGGTTACCGCTTCCTCAAACCGCCGCTGCCGCTCGTTCAGATTCATCCACAATCTCCCTTTGCGCTTGCTTAATGGTTGTCAGCATCTGCTTGGCGATCGCGGCCGCAAGAAGTGGTGGCACCGCGTTGCCGATCTGTTTGAAAGCGGGGTTCATCGTGCCGCTAAAGATGAAGCCGTCCGGGAACGACTGTAGGCGAGCGGCCTCACGAACGGAAATGGTACGTGCCTGCTTGCTGTCGTAATGAATGTGGCTATAGCTGTCCTTGCCAAGATGCGCCATGAGCGTACGCGCAGGCTGATCGCGCCACATCTTTCGCCATTTGTTTGGAAACTTGCTGGCGTCATACGGAGGAACGATGGAATCCCGTAGAGCGGTATATTTTTCCGACCCCTCTTTGATCTTCTCGCCCCTGGCACGCGCTGCTGCCAAACGCTCCTGAAACATTTCCAGCGCGTGAGCATGCGCCTGCGGGTACTGGTCTCCCGGGTTCATCCGGGCGAACAGTTCGTAGTCACGCGGGAGGTAGCGGATAAGGTGATCGCTGACGCCTTCCTTTGGTGCCTCGTGCCCCGACCAAGTTCGCATCAGCGTCGCATAGGTCGAAGGCTTCTTTCGGCTGTAGCCGACCGGGGTGTCGAATCGGCGGGCGCCACGCGCAATCTTTCCAGCGGCGAGGAGCTCTCTGGCGTTGATCGTGGGTAGATCTCCCAGGGCGTCTTCGGCGGTGATCGCCGGCGGCAATTCGGGGCTGGCGGCCGGGGGCTCTATGTAGGAATGAGCGTCACTCAGGAGACCGCGAAGAGTCTTTAACGCGACTGATCGCGATCCCTCATAGCCCGGTGGGAGGACGAGCCAGTGCGAAGGCGATGGGAACGATACTTTCGCGCCAAGTTCCCGGCGATAAGCGATCAGGAACATCCTTTCACGCATTTGGGGGACGCCATAGAAGGCGGCATTCAACAGGGTGTAGCCGCAGACATACCCCTTGGACTCCAGAACTTCGCACGTTTCCTCTGCGATGTTCTGTCCACCGTGGTTCAGGATGTCAGGCACGTTCTCCATGAGCACGGCGAGCGGCTGAAACGCATCGACGTACTCAAGATATTTTTTGTATAGCTGTGCGCGAGGATCATGGATGAACGCCTCAGGATGATCGTCGATCTCCCGAAGTTTAGGGCGGCCCACCCGTGCAAATGCCTGACAAGGCGGCCCTCCCACGACAACGTCGAACGCTTCGGCTACCTTGCCTAGCCCGAGGCGAGCGCAGAGTTCTGCGGGCGACGTCTTAGTGATGTCGATCGGCTGACTATGAGGTTCGGCGCCTCCATGGAAATTGAGCCCATGGGAACGAGCTGCTTCTGGATCAAATTCCACTGCGGCACGCGTTTCAAATCCGGCGGCTTCGAAGCCGAGCGAAATCCCTCCGCAGCCCGCGAACAAGTCGAGGACGCGAGGCTTCGCATCGGTGCGCAAACGTTCCAGTTTGCGACTAAGGATGTTTTTATTCATTGATATCGAATCCTTGTTTCGAAGACAGACGCAACGGCAGCTCAAGCTGACCGTGGTGCTCATCTAAGAAGCGCTGTACAGCCATGCGAATCACCCACGCAGAAGAAACGTGGTTGGCGTCAGCCAAAGCCTGAACCTGGAAGAGTGCGTCCTCTGGCAAAGTGACAGAGGTTCGGACGCTCTTTCTGTCGGGTGCCACGGGGCTGCGGGCCATAATTAGTCCGGCGTATGTCGATGGCACCATTATGCACCACTTTGCATACGACAGACACCAGCATGCAGCACGAACTCCGTGCTCGGCGTTATACGAAAGGCGTGTCGTAAAAGGGTTGGGCCCAGTTCTGGTGCGAGTCTTCAGCACACTGATCTCATACATTGATACCGTCCTGGGAGCGGCGCATATAGATGAGTTCTGGTAGCGTTTGAGTTCTGAAGAGAGCCTTTGCCACCAAATCAATGCGGCGTCCTCCAAGGCGGTTGGGTGCGTTATGAGCCAGAAATTCCGCTTGATTCTTGCGGTTGAGCCCCGGGAAGCCGGACGCCGGCGTTTCTTGGCCGCCATGAACGGACAACATCAAGTTAGCGTCTCCGCAGTTCCTTTGGATCCCAGCAGGTCGCCAGTCGAGGAGCGTGCTTTACGGACGCGAGCGGTGTGCCAAGCACGGGAGATGCTGGAGATTCAGGGGGGCAAACTGAGCCCTGTTGACGAAGCTCAGGCCCAGCGGTTCATTGATGGTGATGTTGATCGAGCGGAATTGAATGGGGTGAGGTTATGAACGGGCCTCTGGGTGACGAGGAGCGAAAGCTTCGCCAGTCATTTGTCGATTACGCATTTGCCACAGTTGGGCTGGAAGGTCTTGTGCCAGGCAAGCATGCCCTTGTGGCAGCCCAGCGCTGGGTGGCCGGCGAGATCACGATCGCGGAGCTTGTTTCGATGCCCTTACCTGCAACTAGCCAGCCGCTGGGTGCGACCATCGAAGGCGCCACAGCCTTAAGGCCGGAACGTCTCTGATACCTTAGTTACATCGAAAGGCGGAGCATCCTGGATACGTGGACAATCGGATAAGAGTGCTCCGTGAGGCGCGGGGCCTTTCGCTCGAGGCGCTTGCCAGTGCGGCGGATACCTCAAATCAGCAGATCAGTCTTCTCGAAGCCGGTAAGCGGCGTCTTACCGTCGATTGGCTGTTGCGCCTCTCCCATGCGCTGGGTTGCCATCCCTGGGAAATCGTTTCACCTGACCTACCTAGGCCATTGCGTGTTCAGGACATCCGCCTCCTTGACCAGTTCAAGAGGCTTACGGAGGTCCAGCAAGCGGCCTTGCTCGGCTTCCTGGAAGCGTTGGCTTCTCGGCGACACTAAAGCCGTGGCGCCGCGGTAACATCCAAATCAAATGTTGGATTTGCTTGACAAAATCCAACGTAGAGCCTAAACCTTCTGCTCTACGGCGTGGGAGCTGATCCCGGGCGCGGTCATGAGCCGGCGGAGTGTGACATCGAATCTGAGCGCAGGTGGGCGGCCGATAGTGGTGGCTCAGTACGTCCGCATGTCTACCGACCATCAGCGGTATTCGACAGAAAACCAACGAGAGATCATCGCCAAGTACGCCGAACAGCACGGCATGGTCATCAGCAAGACCTATGCAGATGAGGGTAAGAGCGGCTTAAGCCTCGAGGGGCGCAATGCCCTGCAGCAGCTGATTCGGGACGTTCAGTCGGGAGACTGCGTCTTTCACGCGATCCTCGTGTACGACATCAGTCGCTGGGGACGTTTTCAGGATGCTGATGAAAGCGCTTATTACGAGTACTTGTGCCGGCGCTCCGGAATTCAGGTCTTCTACTGTGCTGAGCCCTTCGAAAACGATGGCAGCCCCATGGCCACTGTCATGAAAAGCGTTAAGCGCGCTATGGCTGGGGAATACAGCCGGGAACTGTCCAGCAAAGTCTTCCAAGGACAATGCAGGCTCATCGAGCTCGGCTTTCGACAAGGCGGACCTCCAGGCTTTGGACTGCGTCGGATGCTGTTAGACGATCACCGTCAGCCTAAGGGGCGCCTGCAGGCAGGAGAGCAGAAAGGCCTTCAAACAGATCGAGTCGTCCTTGTTCCGGGGCCGGACGAGGAAGTAGCTACCGTCCGCCACATATATAAGGAGTTCCTCGAAGCTGGGAGGCCGGAGCAAGAAATCGCCGAGCTACTTAACGCGAAGGGCGTTGCAACTGACCTCGGCCGATTATGGACGAGAGGCACCGTCCACCAAGTGCTAACGAACGAGAAGTACATTGGCAACAATGTCTACAACCGAACCTCGTTCAAGTTAAAGCAACGGCATGTAAGGAATTCACCCAGTATGTGGGTGCGCCACGATGGTGCGTTCGAGCCGTTGGTCCCAAGAGAATGGTTTGTGCGCGCACAAGAAATTATCGCGGCGCGGTCCCAGCGCCTCGATGACGCTGCAATGCTTGAGCTTCTCAGTGGTCTTCTGCGAAAGGCAGGTGTTCTCTCAGGGATGTTGATCGACGAGCAGGAGGCAATGCCATCCAGCAGCACTTATCGGCAACGATTCGGTGGGCTTGTACGTGCCTACTCGTTGATCGGCTTTCGTCCGAACCGCGATTACCGCTATCTCGCAATAAATCAGGCCTTAAGGGCCATGATGCCGGATATCGTCTCGGAAATTGTGGCGGGCTTTGATCGTTACCATGCCTCTGCCGAGACACAGGCGAAGACGGGCCTCTTGCGAGTCAACGATGAGTTCACAATGTCGATCGTGATCGCGCGGTGCCTTCAGCTCGTCAGCGGCACATTCCGCTGGCACCTACACTTCGAGGCAAGTCTTGCCCCAGACATCACCGTGGTTGCGCGTTTGGCGGCCGACCAGAAAGCCGTACTCGATTACTACTTGTTTCCCAGAATCGATCTTCCACTAAGACCATGCCGCCTCGCGGAACAGGATAACGATGTGCTTCTGGATGCATACCGTTTTGATTCTCTGGAGCCTTTGTACGCGCTGGCAGAGCGCTGCTCCATCAGCCGAGCAGCCTAACTTGGAGGGACATCATGCGCACCATAGAGATGATTCCGATCGAACGCGTCCGCGTTCTGAATCCACGAGCCCGCAATCAACGACAGTATCGCGAGATCATCGAGAACATTGGGCGAATTGGTCTCAAGCGCCCAGTCACCGTCAGCCGTAAAGCTATCTCCGAAGGAGGCTTCGAATACGATCTTGTCTGCGGCCAGGGGCGACTGGAGGCATATCAGCGCCTCGGCCGAACCGAGGTCCCGGCCATCATCGTGTCCGCGAGTGAAGAGGATTGCTTGGTGATGAGCCTCGTCGAAAATATCGCCAGGCGGCAGCATCCGGCGATCGAGCTGATGCGTGAGATAGAAACGCTGCATAAACGAGGCTACAACGAAACGCAGATAGGTCAAAAGCTCGGCGTCACGGCCTCTTGGGTGAGCATGCTCTTGAACCTCCTTGAAAACGGAGAGGAGCGTCTGGTGGCAGCTGTTGAGACCGGCCTCATCCCGATCAGCCTCGCGGTCACCATCGCTAGAAGTGACGATGCTGGCATTCAAGAAGCTCTGGCAGAGGCGTACACGCAAGGTGTCGTCAGAGGGAAGAAGCTCCCCGTACTACGCCGCTTGCTCGAACAGCGAGCATCACGGGGTAAGAATGAAAGACACTCGTCGTATGGTAGAAGGGGTAGCAGGAAACTCTCGGCAGAGAACCTTCGCCGCATCTATCAACGCGAAGTCGGCAAACAGCAACTGTTGATAAGAAAGGCCGACTTCACTCAGAAGCGGCTGCTCTTTGTCGTTCAGGCTATGCAGACTCTGTTAAAAAACCCCCAATTCGTAGCTGTGCTGCGGGAAGAACATCTGGAGACGATTCCGGGTCCGCTTGAACGGCGAATGGCACGAGGGATAATCCAATGAGCACGAAAGATGATTCCGAGGGCTGTGCGCCCGAGGGCTTTGAATTTGGCACCCGCATCATTCCTCTGTCGGCCATCCTTCCGCTAAAAATTCTTCGGCCTACGACAAAGCAAAGCCAAAAGTATAGGCAGATCGCGAAGTCGATTCACGCCATAGGCTTGGTCGAGTGTCCGGTCGTCAGCCCAAACCCAGATAAGCGAGGTACGTACTTCTTGCTTGATGGGCTCCTTCGACTTGAAATCATCAAGGAGCTTGGATGGAAAGAAGTCGAATGTCTGATATCGACGGATGACGAAGGCTACACATACAACAAACGAATCAGCCGGCTCGCCTCCATACAGGAGCACAGGCAGATCGTCCATGCGGTCGAACACGGTGTGCCAGAGGAACGAATCGCCGAGGCATTAGATATGGAACTCGGCGCGATCCGACGGCGTTTCAAGTTGCTCGATGGTATCTGCCAGGAAGCAGCAGATCAGCTCTCGGATAAATCGTGTCCCATGGTGGTCTTTGACCTTCTCAAACGCATGAAACCTATGCGCCAGGTAGAGGCCGCTGAATTGATGACGGGCCAAAGAAACTTCACAACACCCTTCATCAAAGCGATTCTCGCAGCAACATCGGATAGCCAATTGGTGAAACCACGGCATCCGACAGGAGATCGTGACATATCGCGCGAGCAGATTGCACGTCTCGAGCGCGAGCTGGAGGCGGCCCAGAGTCGAACACGGTATGCAGAGGAGACGTATGGCGAAGACAATTTACAACTCACCATCGCCAGGAGCTACGTCGCAAAACTCGTGAAGAATGAGCGCGTTTCCGCATGGCTCGCCTCACACGAGCCAGAATATCTTGCCGAATTCATGGAGATTGCTGAATTTGATTCGCTTGCCACAATCTCGGGTGAACCTCGCGAAGCAAAGTTCTGATTCAGCCCTAGTGTTGGGTCGACACTTCCGAAGGCTGGACTGTTCAATATCCCAGAACGAATGACCTGGAATGGCACCACTTATGGTGGCAGTAAGTCTGGCCAGTGATCGTATATACCGCCCAGCTTTTTCTGTGCACGTACTTCGGCGGGTGTCAGGTCAAGGACCTTGGCCTTGGCTAGCTCAACGATTCTCCTGAATCGCGTAACGGAGCCCACTAGCTCGCGAGCTTCGCTCAGTGATCTCCCCGTTGCACGCGCTACCGCGTAGCGCGCTGCTTTGACGTCGTAGGACCCAAAAGGGTTAGGTCGCAAAACCTTCATGCAGTCGAGGGCTGCCACGAAATCAGCGTTTGCTCTAACAAGTTTCTTCGGGCTCCCCTGTTGGCGGTACCTTTGCACATACTCACGATACAACACCGATCCGCGACTCGGGCGTTTAATGATGCCCTCGTCAATCTCTTGAGCGATAAGAGTTAGCCGAGGGAGGCGTCGTATATCGCGATTGGACAGGAGCCCTGCAAGGCATAGCTGCATTATCCGCGCCTTATCGAGGTCGCTGTTGGTGCTGTGCTGAAGAGCGCGGTAGCCGCCCCAGCCGCCGCGTAGCGGCGCGCAAGCAGCTTCTCTAGGACGAAGAATGAGCTCTCGCACAGGTATCCCTTGCAAAGCGCAGGCATTGATCAAGGTGTGAAGTGCTACCTTGCTGCTCGTGCTTGGGTTGTTCAGTCTTGCCAGTCGATTGATGGAACTGGAGACGTTTGGTTCTCGCCGACATTCGTCGGGTAGTGATCGAGTCAGTTCTTTAACAAATATCTCGAATGTGTCCCCGGAAATGGGTGGTTGCGCCGGGTCAGCACAAATGGCGACCATGTCCGATATCTGAGCTTCTACCCACTTCACGTAGTTCGACCTGGGAGTAAGTGTTCCTGTCGACCCCAGAAATGCGCCGCAGGATGCGCAGTTTCGTCTTCTATCGTACGGCGTGCTTGTGGGCTGCATGGAGCCACAGTGGGGGCACCTATCTTCCAGATTGCACCCATGGATCGGGCAGGTCATTCTCAGGTCGATAGACCACTGAAGACATTCACAGGACGTAAGCTCATCCCAGGACAGATAGCAGCGTGGGCACCAACGACGGCGTCCGCCCTTCCGGCCGATGGCCCCCGGCGCCAATAAGGCATCGAGGACGAAGAATGAGCCGCAGTGGATCGTGCGTACCCCGGTGAGCCATTCTAGATTTTCAATCCGTCGACGATAGATCTTGCCCGGCCCGCAAAAGCTCGAGGTTAGCCTTACCTGATGCCTGCCGGGTTCGTCGTGCGGTGGTGGCAACGAAACCAATGGTCGCATCGCGATCCCGGTGATTGCAGCCAATCTCAACGCGTAATGCTCTACGGACTCAACGATTGGTGTCCCGAGATTTAAGAGTGGTACGGGTGGAAGTGGCGCCCAAAAGCGGACGCCACAAGTCTCGAACATGCCCGCTTGCATCTACGAGGCGCTGATTTCGCGCGGCCACTGCAACGCGACCTGCGATGCTCTCATGGCGACATTTCCGGCTGCCATCGTTTCTTCGAAGGCGTGGATGTCTCGCCACAAGGTGTCGATGTCGCGCTGGTTGTAGTAGGAGCTTTCGACATCTTTCTTATGGATATTTGTCTTTCCGTCTAATCTGGCCGATTGCCTCGCTCTATCGAATAGCTTGGTGATCTCGCCAATGATGCCGCCGGTGGCAGCTAGGACGTCGTGCGCCATCCTGTATGGCAAATCACGTGGTGAGAATGAATGGGACGTGCTGATATTTTTGAGAAGTCGCAAGAAGTGCTCGTGATCTCTCTTTCTCCTCGGGCTGTATGGTGGCAACCACACGGTAGTGACACGCCGGCGAAGTTCGGAGTGTATGTCCCAAAGAAGCGCTGCTTCATGCACGCCTGTCATGATGAACATGATCTCGTTCTCTTCTGCGAAGAACATGAGATGCTTTGTGTGATCGCTTGGGGAAGTGTCGCGCCGGTTCTTCAATAAGGCGGTGACCTGGTCGACAGAGAGAAACTTGCAGGATCTCATTTTCAATGTTCGTGATAGGGTCCTCCAGTGATCGCCCTCAGTCATCTGGCGGAGTGGTAGAAGATCGGCTACTTTGGCGCTATCCGATAGATCTCGCTGGATGTCTGCGACGGTCTGGCGTGAAAGATCGCTATCCTGCAACAGCCACCTTAGATTTGGACTTTGGGTCTCGTATATAAGGGCTTTCACCAGCTCGCGTGACGAGAAGTAGGCGTTGTGCGGCAGTTTCGCAAACGTTTCGACGATCGGTATCATCCCGGTCCCCCAGCGCAAAGGGTTTCCAAAGACTTCTCGCATTACTGCATGTCGTAGGGTCGTCTTCCCGGCACCGGACGGCCCGATGATGAAGACCATATGACCCGGCTGGAAATTGTCGAACGCCGCTTTCAGCCTCTCTCGCGCCTCCAGGAAGGCAAAGTGTTCGATAATGTTCACGACGCCTCCCCCCGTTCATCCCACCCGCGGATGTCATCCCAGCTGGTCCCATCGCCACCTAGGTTCTCGCTAGGCGCGCGGGTGTCCACATCTGTCGCTGATGGCCCCGTATCCTTGAGTTCGACACGAGGCAATTTCGCCGCAAGATTGGCGTTCTCAATACGGTTGAACGTGTGTCGATTGATTTGATTCTTTCGCCTACGAGAGATCGCACGTTGGGTAGGCTGATAGAGCAAGTTAAAGAGCTTATCCTCCGCGGATAGGACGGCGGCAGATTGGACGCTGCTGTGAAAAGCCTTGATCCACTGGCCGTTTATGCGGACGCGCAGAATCGTCGGATCTTCGCAATCACTTTTGGATCGTTCGACTTTGCCTAGCCTGAGTTCGGCTATGAGTTCGTCGCTCGAGAAATATCCTTCTTCCGTCCGAATGCCCCGCCGCAGGTTGATGTTCCTCTTAAGTTTGGCTTCGATGGAAGTACTTAAGAGGAAGTCTTCGTCCTCACTGCATGCGAAGCCCAGGTCGCCGGCCAGCAGGATGCAAGCCTCCTTCTTTTCAAGAGGGGACCGGCCGTCTGCACAGGGCGTTTCAGGTAGATCCTTGTAGACATACTCGAGGAACTGCTCATGAACGACATCGAAGCCCAATTTGGCGTTGCGACGACTTTTGAATCGGCCGTCTGACTTCCTTCCTTTCTGGTCTGGGAGCGTGCTGCCTATCATTCGGTGAGCAACGGCTTGGTTGACTCGTTTGATGGTCGCTTCGGCAAGGCCATTCCATGCGCTTGCGGCCGTTGGCGACCATCGCAAAGTGATGTTGTAGTGCTCTGCAAACTCTCTCAGCCATCCAGAACGATTTTCAGGCCCGCGATCGAGATGAATCAGCTGCGGCAGCCTGCCGTGCCGCCGTACGTACTCGCGAAGCAAGATTGCAAGTCCATCTGTTCGCGCTGGACCGAAAATGAGCGAGTGATGTTGAGTTTCATCCAAAACTGAGCCACTTCCCGGGGTGATTTTCGTCGAATTTTGAGCCACCTCCTACCACCCTCCGCTCACGACACGAGCGGGAGTAACGGGAGTGATCGACGTGGCCCTATTGAGCGTAATCCGACGCTGGCACCTTCGCGACAAGATCTCGATCCGAGAGATCGCCCGACGCACGAAGCTGTCACGCAACACCATTGCCAAGTACCTGGCGAGCGGTGAGACCAGCCCGCACTAT